>BNVB01000036.1 GCA_025997795.1 Spirochaetia bacterium
CGGATCAGCTGGGCCGCATCCTCCGGATGATCCTTGGCCAGGCTTATCACATTTTCTTGAAGTTCCATGCGTTTCCGTTCTTCCACAGACATGGACACTTCCACCCCTTCCTGTTCCGCTTCCAGGAGCGCCCGTTCCCGTGCGGCCTGCCGTTCCCGTGCCAGGGCTTCTTCCGCAGCAAGGCGCTGCCGTTCAATGGCCTTGGACACCAGCCGGAAAACTACAAAGGCAAGCAAGAGGAAAGCAAGACCCACGAGGAAAAAGATAATGGTCTTCTGGATGTTCTGCTGCCTAAAGTAGGCGGCATCGGCATCCTCAAACTCCCTGGTCCGGTCAAATTGTATATTCTGAACTGTTACCAAATCCCCCCGGCTTACGTCAAAACCAATGGCATTCTGCACCAGCGTCTGGGCGTTTTTGATAGTCTCCGGTTCCAGCGGAATATATTCCCGTTCCAGGGAATTATTGGGAAGTATTACGGGCTTTCCTTTTTCATCGTACTTAAGTTTTGTTATCCCGTCAATGTTAACCGACACCGTAAGCCGGTCGATCCGGGGTTTCCGTTCTTCTTCGGTTACTTCGCTGCCAATCTGGTAGTTTGCCGTATTATAATCCTGGGTAACCTTGCCGTGCATATTGGACATATCCTGGTATGCCGGCATAACATTGGGTTCCGCCCCCGCAGGGCCTTCGGGGTTAAAACCGGTCCCTTCATAATTGGTTTTGCTGGTACTTTCGGCAAGTTTAATGGATTCTACTATCAGCGAATCATCATAGGCGCTTCCGGGTGTTCTGGGCTTAAGTACCGTGGGAAGATTTTTGCTCGTGCTGATGGACTTTTTTGACATGTCCATATCAAACTTGATGTTTACATCCCGGACACGGTCCAGAGAAAAGGTACTTTGCAAACTTCGCAGTATCTCTGCCCGGTAGAGGGTTTCCTGTTGATGGATAAACCTTTGCTGCCGTTCAATCAAAGATTGTTCGTTTACATCCTTCATGCCTTCAAAATCGTTAAGCACAATACCGGCCTGATCGGTAATAACGATGTTTTCGTCTTTAAGGCCTTCTATGGCGAATTTCAGGAGTTTCTGGATTCCCTCTACCTTTTTAACGTTTGTTGTTATATCACTTCCCGGTGTGGGAGTAATTTTAACGCTGGCAGAAGTGGGGTTCTGATCCTGCAAAAACAGGTTATCCTTGGGAAATACGATCATTACATCAGCATTGTCCACCCCGTCCAGAGCTTTGATGTGTTCCTTTACCATCTGGGTCTGGGACCGCTGGAAACGGACATTCCGTTCCATATCGGTAAGGGTCCACCGTTCGGTGTCAAAGATCTTCCAGGGATCAATGCCCTGGGGTATAAGATCTTCCCGAATCAGAATATTCCGGAGTTTCCGGGCCGCAGAGGCATCGTCCACCATGACGGTTCCGTTGGCGCTGACAGAGGTTTTATAGCCCTCTTCGTTGATCCGGGTAATAATCCGGTTCCGGGCATCTTCATCGGTTATGGGCGCGTCTATTACCGGCACCATGCTGGGCGAAGAAGATACCGACACCAGGGTGCCGATTCCGATGAACATTACCAGCACTACACCGGCCAGTACCAGTTTTTGGACAAGCGTCCACTTTCCCCAGAGATTTTTGACCTGCTCAAGCAGTCTTTGTAAAAATTCCATACCCCCCCCTCTATGTCAGGTTATCGTGTGTTTATAATATCCTTCCATGCCTGAACAACGCGGTTCAGAATGGTCCTTGTTATGTTAAGCGACATATTCGCTTTTCCTTCGGCTATAGTCAAATCTTCCACATTCACCGAATCGGGATCGATGACAGACTGCTGGTACATATAGTCCGCCTGCTGCTGGAGGCCGCTTACCTTGTCCAGCGCTTTAAGCATGGTCTGGTCAAAAAGACCATCCCGCATTATTCCTTCGGCGCCGATGCTTTTACCCAGTTCGGCCATACCCCTGCCGGAACCGTTGTATAGTTCTTCATTAAGAATCTTTGGCCGGAAGTCGGGAAACGAAGAAGGAACCGGCGGCATGGGCACAGGACTAAAATACTGCGGTTTAATGGTCATCTAAATTACCTCCCCCCAATTTCCAGAGCCCGCTGGAACATGGATTTGTATCCTTCCACAATCTGGGCGCTGGCTTCATACATTCTGTTGGCATCTATCAAATTTACCATTTCGGTAACGGTATCCACATTGGGATAAAATACATAACCCTTGTCGGGGCCTTCAAGTTTTGCATCCGGATGATCGGGATCGTAGACCTTGCGGAGTTCCGTTTTGGTGTCTTTTTCTACCCGGGCTACCCGCACTCCTTCGCCCGGCCCGTTATCGAGCATCTTGGGCAGGAACGGTGAACGCCAGTAGGGCTGCTGGACCCGGGGACGCATAATCACCCTGCTTCCATAAAAGGGCCCGCCCTCGTTGGTTCTTGTGGTGTTGACATTGGCCATATTGTTGGCAATAACGTCGGTCCTTAGGCGCTGGGCGCTCATGCCGGTGGAAGCGATGTTAATTGAAGTAAAAAGTCCCATATAACCTCTATGCTCTTAATACCAGGCTTACCTGGCCAAATTCAAATGCCGCCGCATGGGCAAAAAGGGTATACCGCATTTGATTTTTAAGGATATTGTTGAATTCCTTTTCAGGATCCACATTGTTACCGTTGTTGTTGTAAGTCATGTCATAATCCAGCACCCGCCGGGGTTCAACGCTCTGGTAATCTACCGGTTTCCAGTTACTTAGATGCCGGGGATTATTCCGGGCCATCTCAAAGGCGGGTTTGTAATTTTCCGAAAGGATCGCCTTTTTAAGAGACGCTTCAAAGTTGACCTCTGTCCGTTTCCAGTTGGGAACCCCCGCATTGGCCAGGTTATCGGCATAAACCGATTGGCGTAAATTCCCCACATTCATGGCCCGGTGGAGCATATCAACAGTTCGTGAAAATGTATTCATCCATTACACCTCTTCTTTCAACATCGGCGTTTTTTCCATGCGCCTTTACAATATGTACCTTCCCAGATCCTGGTCCTTGGCCAGGTCGGAAAGTTTTTCGTTCACATAGTCCTCGGTAATGCTTATCTTTGCCGGCGCTATATCGGGGGCCTCAAAGGACAGCTCTTCCAGGAGGGTTTCCATGATTGTATGGAGCCGCCGGGCGCCGATATTTTCCAGCCGGGCATTAACCTCCGCCGCCAGGGATGCCAGGCGCCGGATGGCCCCGCCGGTAAAGTCTATTTCCACGGTTTCGGTGGAAAGTAAATCCTGGTACTGCTTGGTAAGGGCATTTTTAGGTTCCGTTAATATCCGCAGGAATTCTTCTTCTCCCAGCGATTCCAGTTCGACCCGCAGGGGAAAACGGCCCTGGAGTTCGGGGATCAGGTCCGAGGGTTTACTAACATTAAAGGCCCCGGCGGCGATAAAAAGAATGTGGCTTGTATCAACCTGCCCCCATTTGGTGTTTACCGCGGCGCCCTCCACAATGGGAAGTATGTCCCGCTGTACCCCTTCCCGGGAAACATCGGGTCCGCCGCCGCGGTCTCCCCGGACGGCAATTTTGTCAATTTCATCAATAAAAACAATGCCCGTTTCTTCCACCCGCCGGCGGGCTTCGTCACTGACCCGTTCCCGGTCAATCAGTTTTTCCGCCTCTTCGGCAATTAAAATTTCCCGGGCCCGGGCAACGGTAACAACCTTTTTCTTTTTGCCGCCGCCAAAAAAACCGGCAATTCCCGAAAGGCTCGATTCCAAATCTTCCATGCCGCCCCCCATCATTTCCATGGGGAACTGGGGGCTCTGGCTTACCGAAATTTCTACCGTACCGTCTTCAAGTTTGCCTTCCCGCAGCCAGGCACGGAATTTTTCGCGGGTATGATCCGGCGCTTTTTCCGTCAATTCCGGTGTCGTTTCGCCGGGTTCGTTTTGTTCTTCTTCGTTTTCTTCCGTTCCTGCGGTTTCGTTTTCTCCTGTGTTACGCATAAGGGGTATACCCACCTGTATGGCGGTTCCCATAATGCCCGGCCCCCGTTCACTGTCAAACGAAAAGGCTCCCATAGGACGGATTACCGGTTCATTTGCAGGTTTTGGGTCTTTCTTTTTTTTGGGCCGGGGTACCAAGAGGTCCAGGAGGCCTTCTTCTGCCCGTTTTTCCGCCTCGGTTTTAACGGACTGCTGCATTTCCTGTTTAACCATTTGTACTCCGGCGGCCATAAGGTCCCGGATCATCGATTCCACATCCCGGCCCACATAACCCACTTCGGTATACTTGGTGGCCTCTACTTTGATAAAGGGCGAATTTGCCAGTTTTGCCAGCCGCCGGGCAATTTCGGTTTTTCCCACGCCGGTTGGTCCAATCATAAGGATGTTTTTTGGGGCAATGTCTTCCCGTACTTCCGGGTCAAGTTTGATCCGCCGGATACGGTTCCGCAGGGCAACTGCCACGGCGCGTTTTGCCTTTTTTTGGCCCACGATGTACTTATCAAGTTCCGCCACAATTTCCCGGGGGGTCAGGCGGTCAAGATTCTTTTCGTTTTTTTCGCTTTTTTCGCTCATCAGGGTTTTAACTCCTCCAGGGTTATTTGGCTGTTGGTATAAATACAAATGGTTCCGGCAATCTCCAGACTGCGCCGGGCAATTTCCGCCGCAGAAAGTTCGCTGCCGTTAAGGTACGCCAGCGCCGCCGAAAGGGCATAGTTCCCGCCGGAACCGATGGCCAGCACATCTTCGGCGGGTTCGATTACATCTCCGGTGCCGGAAATTAAGAGCGTTTTTCCCAGGTCTGCGGTAAGCAGCAGCGCTTCCAGACGGCGCAGGGTCCTGTCTGTACGCCAGTCCTTGGCAAGTTCCACCGCCGACCGGGCAAGATCCCCTGAATATTCTTTTAGTTTGCTTTCAAAGCGGTCAAAGAGGGTAAAAGCATCGGCGGTAGCTCCGGCAAATCCGCAGAGTACCTTGCCGTCCCAAAGGCGGCGGACCTTGCGGGCATTGTTTTTTACCACCGTTTCGCCCATGGTTACCTGTCCGTCTCCTGCCATGGCTACTTCGCCATTCCGCCTTACCGCCAGTACGGTGGTGGATCTAAATTGAATAGCACTCATAGTTTTTCCTTCATGTTTTGCTCCCAAGTGCCAACGCATGGGGGTGAGCATTCATGTATGCTTTTTTAAGCCGTTCCATATCCACATGGGTATAACGCTGGGTGGTGGAAATGCTGGCGTGTCCCAGGAGTTCCTGTACCAGCCTGACATCACAGCCCGAGTTAACCAGGTGGGTGGCAAAACTATGCCGCAGGGCGTGGGGATTAACATGTTTACCCAATCCCGAACGGTCCCCATACCGGTTGATGATCCACCGGATTCCCGGAATAGAAAGGGGGCCGCCCCGGCGGTTAACAAAAACATGGCTTGTTGGTTTTTCTGCCCTAATCCGCGCCAGGCGGGCGGGAAGATACTCAGCCAAAGCACGGGCGGCTTCTTCGGAAAAAAAGATATACCGTTCCTTGCTGCCTTTTCCTATGACCCTGGCAGAAAGATAATCCGCTTCTATATCCGTGACCAAGAGCGAAGCCAGTTCGGAAATACGGAGCCCTGCGGAATACATGGAAAGGATAAGCGCTTTGTCCCGGATGGGCCAGAGTATGCCTTCTTTTTCCGGCAGTACGGCAAAAGCCGCCATTTCCCCTTCCCACAAAAAAGCCGGCAGTACCCTGGGTGTTTTAAGATTCCGTATGGCCTGGGAAGGATCGTCTTTCCGTTTTCCCGTACGGATAAGCCAGCGGTAAAATCCCCGGAGCGAAGAAAGGGCCCGGTTTACACTGACCGATGCAATTCCTTCTGCGGAAAGATCGGCAATAAAGTGCTGGACGCCGTAACTGTCCGCCGTTTCGGGAACAATGTTATGGTTATTGCAGTAAACGCTAAAATGAAAAAGATCTTTGCCGTAGGCGGCCAGGGTTCGTTCCGACATTCCCCGTACTGCCCGGAGATACGAGAGGTACTGATCTATCATGCGGAGTTCCTCCGTTTTAATCATCCTTTTTTGCCTCTTCATCTTCTTCCGCGCTGTGAAGATAATCGCAGTCAGGATTAATACAGGCCTTGTGGCTGCCGTTCCGTTTGTCGTATTTTTCCACAAGGAAACGGCCGCACCTGGGGCAGTTCTGGGAAAGCGGTTTAAAGTGGCTGATAAAGTCGCAGTCCGGATAATTGGTACAGCCGTAAAATTCCTTGCCCCGGCCCCTGGTTTTGCGGGCCACCACATCGCCGCCGCACTTGGGACACACCGCCAGCGGAACGGAACGGGTATTCCTGCATTCGGGAAATCCCGAACAGGCCAGGAAAAATCCAAAACGGCCAAGTTTTTTTACCAGCGGTTTGCCGCATTTTTCGCAGACATAGTTGGTGGGTTCGTCCAGGGTTCCCTTATAGGATTCCAGGGTTTTTCCCACTTCATCCACCTGATCTTTAAAGGGGTCCCAGAATTCTTTGATCATGTCGGGCCAGCGGACATTGTTTTCCTCAACCTGATCCAGTTTTAGTTCCATGGATGCGGTAAACGCTGCATCCACCACATGGGGAAAATATTCGCTTAACATATCGCTGATCATCCGGCCCAAAAGGGTGGGCACCAGTTGTTTGTTGGATCGGGTTACATAGTACCGGTCCAGCAAAACCGAAATGGTGGGCGCGTAGGTGGAAGGCCGGCCTATGCCCTTTTCTTCAAGGATTTTTACAATGGACGCATCGGAATACCGGGCCGGCCCCTGGGTAAAGTGCTGTTCGGGATGGAATTTTTCCGCCTCTAAGACATCGCCTTTTTTAAGAGGCGGAACGGCGCTGCCCTTTTCTTCTTTGGATGCCAGCAGTTTCATTACCTGGTAAAAACCTTTTTCAACAATCTTGGTACCGGACACCCGGAAGATTCCTTCTATTGCTTCTTGCGCCACAGCAGCGCTTATGTCGATGCTGATTGTTTTGGTCCTGGCCGGTTTCATCTGGCAGGCGACAAAACGTTCCCAAATAATTGTATAAAGCCGCAGTTGATCCCGCGAAAGAGTTTCCTTAAGTGAATCCGGCGTATACGTTATATAGGTGGGCCGGATCGTTTCGTGGGCATCCTGTGCTTTTTTTCCCACCGAATATTCAATGGCCTCCGGGGGCAGATCCTTGGGATAATTTTTGCCAATCCATTCCCGTACTTCGCCCAGGGCCATTTGGGAAATCCGTACCGAATCGGTACGCATATAGGTAATAAGGCCTACCCGGCCTTCGCCAATGTTGATTCCCTCATATAACTGCTGGGCAATCTGCATGGTTTTTTTGCTGGTAAAACCAAGCCGGTTTGCCGCAGTCTGCTGGAGCTGGGAGGTAGTAAACGGCGGCCGGGGCCGCACGGTTTTTTCCGTTTCCCGAATTTCCGCCACGGTACACTTGGCATTTTTTACCACATCAACAAGTTTTTTTACCTCATCCTCGTTGTGGAGTTCAGGCTTTTTTCCCTGCCAAAACACAAGCTGGGCGGTAAAGATTCCATGACGGCCGGATTTAAAATCCGCCTCCACGGTCCAGTATTCTTCTGGAATAAAAGATTCTACTTCCTTTTCCCGTTCACAGATAAGCCGGAGCGCCACCGATTGAACCCGCCCGGCGGAAAGTCCGTTTTTTACTTTTTTCCAAAGGAGGGGCGAAAGATTGTAGCCCACCAGGCGATCCAGTACCCGCCGGGCCTTTTGGGCGTTTACCTTTGCCTCGTCAATAACGGAAGGATTATCCACCGCTTCCCTGATTGCCTGGGGGGTTATCTCGTTAAAGCTGATCCGTTTAATGGGCACCGCGGTGGTTTTGGCGCTGATGGCGTTACGGAGGTGCCAGGCGATGGCTTCCCCTTCGCGGTCATTATCACTTGCCAGCAGTACTTCGCCGGCTTTTTTAGCGTCTCCCTGCAGTTCCTTTAACAATTTTGCCCGGCCCCTTACGGTGATATACTCGGGCTCAAATTCATGTTCCACATCAATGGCCAGCCGTGACTTGGGAAGATCGATTAAATGTCCCATGGAAGCTTTGACAAAATAACCGGGGCCCAGGTATTTTTCTATAGTCTTGGCCTTGGCCGGAGATTCTACAATGACAAGAATCTTTTTAATCTTCTTGGGCGGTTTTTCTTTTGCCGGAGCTTTACTGCCGGTTTTTGCTTTTGCTTTTGTTTCCATGTTCCTTCCTAAAGCCCAAGTTCTTCTTTAAGGGAAAGGGCAAGACCTGCCGCCGTTTCCTTTTCTGCCATAAAACGATACCGGCTTCCGCCGTTCCGTCCGCTTAGCGCCGCCGGATCCATGCCCCATTCGGCCAGAACTTCTGCTGCGCTTTTGATAATCCGGCAGCCCTCTTCCGCCAGTTTCCGGGTTCCTGCTCCCAGGGGAGAAGAAACACCGGCGGAAGCAACAAACAGATCCCGGCCCTGTTCAAGGGCAAACTGGCCGGTATAGAGCGACCCCGAACGGGCCGGAGCTTCTACAATTACCGTAGCCCGGGCCAGGCCGGAAATAATTCGGTTCCGCTGGGGGTAATACCACTTACGCGGAGAAGTTCCTGCGGGATATTCGCTTAAGAGCGAACCTCCCGTTTCCAGAATACGCCGGGCCAGGGCCCGGTTGCCGGCGGGATATACTTCGTCTACCGAAGAACCCAATACCGCCGCCGTGATACCGCCCCCTTCAAGGCAGCCCCGGTGGGCCAGGGCATCTATGCCCAGGGCCAGGCCGGAAATAACGGTAATCCCCAGCCGGGCAAATTCGCGGCCCAGCGCCAGCGCCTGCATGGAAGCGGCGGGACCGGGATGCCGGGTACCCACCACAGCCACTGCTGGTTTTTCCGGATCGGGAAGACGTCCCCGCCAGTAAAGCCGGGCGGGGGGATCAAAAATTTCCCGGAGCAGGGGTGGATAAAGGGACGTTTCCTTTTCCGCCTGGTTAATGCCCAGCGCCGCTTCTCTAGTTATACCAGACATCCATCACCTGCTGTTTGTTTAATTCCGCCTGGGCCCTGACATCCTTGTTTTTGGAAACCGAAGATATCCGGTCATACAGATCCGCCGAGGCCTGGAAATTTTCTGTCATATAATAAGCCGCCGCCAGGATAAACATGCCGTCGGTATCGTTCTTGTTAATATCCATATACGTCTCCATGTAGGGAACAGCATCGGCGGGGCGGTTTAACGCATAAACATACAAAACCGAAAGACCGTAGAGGGCCTTACCATAACGGCTGTGCAAATCAATGGCCCGCAGATAGGCGGCCTCTGCAATGCGGTAATGTTCCGCCGCTTCTGCCGGAGAAAAATATTCCGACTTTGCCAGATTTCCCGCAGACACTCCTATAAGATAGTGGATTGTCTCATCCTCCGGATAGTACCGGACGGCGTTTTCCAGCGCGCCAAGGGCTTCGCCGTAGAGGGGCTTTCTGCCGTTTTTGTCCGAATCCATAAGCCGGGAACCAAGTATCTTCCAGTATATTCCCACCTGAGCGGCATCTTTTACCTGCAGCTCGATCTTTTTTTCATAAAGGTCAATGGCCGTCCGGAGATCTTCAATAGATTGGGGGGGAGCGCCCCGGGGACTTAACGCGGCAATCTGGGCAGCCAAAGAATTCCGGGCGGCAATTTTTTTATAAACAAAAATGCCCGTAATTCCCAGGGCCAGAATAATGAAGATAGTTACGGATTTTGCCATTCCCTTTTTTGCCATTTCTACACTCCCAGGGCGGGTAAAAATTTACGGTGATTTTCCCGGAGCAGGGAAACATCCACATGGGTATAGATCTGCGTGGTAGCAAGATCCGCATGCCCCAATAGTTCCTGAACAAGCCGTAAGTCCACGCCCCCCGCCAGAAGTTCCGTGGCAAAACTGTGCCGTAATGTATGGAGATGGGAACTTGTTCCGGTAAGCATGGCCAAAAGCGCATAGTTTTTCCAGATACCCTTACGGGAAAGCCGTTTGCCCCGGCGTCCCAAAAAAAGCGCCCGGGGATGCTGGTGACAGGCAAGAAGGGGCCGTACTTCGTTAAGGTACAATTTGAGCCACCGGGATCCTTCGGCGCCAAAGATCGCCATACGTTCTTTGTTTCCCTTGCCGCGGACCCGGACAATTCCTTCCTCAAAAAAAACATCGTTACAATCCAGATGAACAAGCTCGGAAACACGGAGCCCCGCAGAATAGATTAGCTCATAAATTGCCCGGTTCCGTATACCCAGGGGTTTTGTACTATCTGCCGCTTCCAGAAGGATTTCTATCCTTTGCCGGGAAAGCACCGCCGGAAGCCGGAAACCCCTGCGGGGCATTTCCAGAACAAGCGCAGGGTTGTCAACGCGGAACCCTTCTGATATAAGGTAACGGAAAAAAGAACGCAGCGCCGATACAGCCTTGGCAGCAGACCGGGAACTGATACTCTTGCGCCGTTCTTCCATGTACCTGGTAAGTACCGTTGTATCGGCGGTTCGTAACAGCCGTTCCGTATCATGTTCGCTGCAGTTTTCTCCAAGCCAGGCCAGAAAAAAACGTATTTCCCCTGTATAGGTTTCTGCCGTCAAAGAAGAGCGGCGTTCCAGCGCCAAAAGCGCCGTCCGGTAACCGGAAAGAAAATCCTTCATTATTCAGCTTTCTCCATCGCTTCCACGGGAAAACGCATCACCGTGGGAACGTCCAAGTCTTCGCTCTGGTAGTTCCGGTGGGCCAAAAATTCAGTCCGCCGGGCAGAGCGGCTGGTAAAACTGTTCCATTCTTCAAGGCCCACTACTTCGCGGTTTTTCCCCGTATCGGTACTAACACTTTCCAGGGTTGTTATGGTTCTGGGCTGGAATCCCGTGGCAATTACCGTTACCTGCAGTTTATCTCCCAGTTCCGGGTTCTGTGCTGCCCCGGAAATAAGGTGAACATCGGGATCCGCTTTTTCGGTGATAATCTCCACCACCTCTTCCAGTTCCGAAAGGGCAAAGTCTCCGGCAGAAACGTTGATCAGTATACGCCGGGCGCCGATAATCGTGGTATCTTCCAGGAGGGGATTTTCCACCGCCCGGATAGCCGCTTCCTGGGCACGTTTATCCCCCGAGGCAATTCCCACTCCCATAAGGGCATCGCCCTGACCGTACATGGTACTTTTTACATCCGCAAAGTCAATGTTGATTAATCCCTCAAAAAGGATCATATCGGAAATTCCCTGGACCCCCTGACGCAGTATATCGTCCGCCAAACGGAAGGCTTCCATAATCGGCGCCCGTTTTTCTACCAGGGAAATAAGCTGCTGGTTCTGTATAACGATAAGGGAATCCACCGCTTCCCGCATTTTGGCAATGCCTTCTTCTGCAAGCTGCATTTTATAGCGGCCCTCAAAACCAAAAGGTTTGGTTACCACCCCTACGGTCAGGGCACCGCATTCACGGGCAACCTGGGCAATAACCGGAGCCGAGCCGGTACCGGTACCGCCCCCCATGCCGGCGGTAACAAACACCATGTCTGCCCCTTTAAGGGTATTGGCTATCATGTCCCGGTCTTCCATGGCGGCTTTTTCGCCAACCTCCGGAACACCGCCGGCGCCCAATCCCGAAGTAAGCTTGGATCCTATGGGCAATTTTATTTCCGCCCGGCACTGATTCAGCGCCTGAAGATCCGTATTGGCGGCAATAAATTCAACACCTTCAAGGCCGCACTGGATCATGCGGTTCACCGCATTTGATCCGCCGCCGCCGGCGCCGATTACTTTAATCACCGTTGAGCGCGGACCGGAATTTCGTTCCCGCTCTTCCACAACCTGAAAAATCATATTTCCCCCTCCAAAAAATAGTTATTAAAAAAATTCCTTTTTTAACCATTCTGCCAGGCGTCCAAAGAGGGGTGTATTTCCCTTTTCGGCACGCCGTGTACCCCGTTCAAGACCCTTCGCCATTTCCCGTTCATTCCCCTCCAGTACAAGCCCCACGGCGGTGGCATAAGCGGGATTCCGGTATTCTTCCACAAGCCCCCCGGCGGAAAGCGGCGCGCCCACTCTGGCCGGAAGCCTGAAAATTTCCGATGCAAGTTCCGCTGCTCCCAATAACTGGGAACCGCCGCCTGTAAGAACCACGCCGCCGCCCAAAGGACGGGAAAAGGCAAGCTTATCGAGTTTTTCTTTAACCATAAAGAAAATTTCTTCCAGCCGGGGCCGGATAATTTCTTCTATCTCTTTCCTGGGAATAGCCAGGGGAGCCCTGCCCCCAACGCCGGGTACAATAACATCTTCTTCCCCATGAACATTGGAAACCGGGTTCCCGTTCCCGTTCCCCTGCCAGCAGCTTCCCGCTTCCAGTTTAATTTTTTCTGCGGTTTCAAACGAAATATTTTTGATGATCGATATATCGCTGGTAACCTGGGTTCCCCCGGCGGGGATGGTGGTGGTTGAATAGGGTGCGCCTTCAAAATAAACAAGCACATCCGTGGTACCGCCCCCCATGTCTACAAGAGCCACGCCAAGTTCCTTTTCTTCTTCAGTTAATACCGCCCGGCCTGCGGCCAGGGACTGGAGTACCAGGCCGTCTACCCGGAAACCCGCACGGTTAACGCATTTAACCAGATTCTGGGCGCTGGTAACCGAACAGGTAATAATGTGTACTTCCGCTTCAAGCCGTACACCTATCATATCCTGGGGATCCCGGATCCCTTTTTGATCATCCACGATATAACTTTGGGGGATCAGTTCCAGCACCTGCCGGTCCATGGGAATTGCCACCGCCCGGGCCGCTTCCAGTACCCGCAGTATATCCTCTTCCCCTATTTCCCTGGTTTCCCGGTTTTTCCCCGTAACGGCCACGACCCCCCGGGAATTGATCCCGTCGATGTGGCTGCCGCCGATGCCGGTCCAGGCGCTGTGTACTTCCCGGCCGCTCATCATTTCCGCCGCCTCAATAGCGGCCCCAACGGAACGGAGTGTCGCCTCAATGTTGACCACCACTCCCTTACGCAGCCCCGTGGACGGGCTGGTTCCTACACCGGTAATTTCCAGGCCCCCCGTTTCGGTTCGTTCACCAATAACGGCACATACCTTGGTCGTTCCTATATCCAGGCCGACCACCAGTTCTCCGCTAGCCAGAGTGGGCCTCCTTAATCCGGTATGACGCAGTCCCGGTCCTAAAATCAATTTCGTCGATACCCCGGGACTTGGCAGAAAGTACGTCCAGCATCAAAAGCACATACCGGAGTGTTTCTTCGGTAATATCTTCGTTTACCCGTACCCTTACGCCCTGGTGGGCAGGAAAGAGGGTTATATCATAACCGTCATAATTTTTGTGGTTTATTCTGATTTCAGAGATTGTCGCCAGAAGTTCCGGCGCTTCCCGGGAAAGTTTTTCCAGCCGGGAAAAAAGGCCGCTGTAAATCCGGGGCAGTTTTATCCCCGGAAAAACCCCCTCCAGCACCAAACCGGAAATAACCGGCAGGGTTTCATCTTCCCGGAAGCCTTCGCCGCCGACACTGAACACCATGCCGTCTCCGTCAATAAGGGCGGGAATTATCCGTTTTCCGTCACTCACCAGGGCAATGGCCGCCGCCCGGCGGGGTTCAAGAACAAGTTCCACCCGGTTGGGAAAACGTTTCACTACCCGGGCGGAACGAAGCACCGGCAGGGAAAGCAGCGCTTCTTCTGCCGCAAAGGTATTTATTGTCATATAGGAAGTATTGTCTCCAATTCCCGCCAGAGCCAGTACCACTCTTTCATCAATGCCCGGAATGCCCGACACCGTTACCCGGGAAAGGGGCATACAGGGGCTTATGACAAAAAGCCAAACCAGTTCGGCGCCCAGAACAAGACCGATTACCGCAAGGATACGTTTAAGTTTTTTATCTCCCGTTGTATGAACAGCCCGGTGAGCGGCAGGCCGGTCCAAACCGGCAAAAATCCGTTCGCCCAATCCCGCCAGTTCGCCGCCGGGCAAGTATCCGCTAGACATGTAAGGCCTCCCGTGAATTGTTAACCAGCAATCCGCACATAATAAGGGTTGTTGCCAGGGAAGAACCCCCGGCGGAAAAAAACGGCAGCGGTATTCCCGTGGCGGGCAGAGCCCCCACCACCACCGCCGTATTAAGCAGTATCTGCGAAAGGATCATCGTACCCAGACCAAAACTTAAAAGCTGGCCAAAAAGGCTTTGGCTTTTTAGGGCAGAGCGGTAAACGGCAAAGGCAAAAAGTCCAAAAAGGATAAACACCAGGGCCACGGCAAAAAATCCGCCCTCTTCCGCAAAGGATGCAAATACAAAGTCCGAGTGAATTTCCGGCACGCTGGCAATTTTTCTTGTTCCCTGTCCTATGCCCTTGCCCCAAAAAGAACCGGAACTGATCGTCATGATACTGGATCGTACCTGGTAACCGGAACCCTGCGGATCGTATTCGGGCCAGAGAAAACTAATAAAACGCCGCAGCCGGTGTTCCCGGGTAAGCACAAAAAATACCGACAGGGGAAGGAAGATCGCCGCCGCCGCAAAGAAGTACCGCAGTTTTATTCCCGCCAGATAAAAAAGTATCAGCGCATTAAGCAGCACAAAAAAGGCCGTGGAAAAATTGTTCTGCATATAGATCAAAACAAAAAACACCACGGTGATCATCGTTGGCGGCAAAACCCCGGCGGAAAAAGAATCCAGCCGGTCGCTTTTTTTGTCAAAGATATGGGCCAGATAAAAAGGCAGTACCAGTTTAACCAGTTCCGAAGGCTGATAGGTGGAAGACCCCAGGGCAATCCACCGGGTAGCGCCGTTTTTCATTACGCCGATACCGGGAACAAAGGTAAGGAGGCAGAGTATAATTGTTCCGGCCACCATGGGTAAAACCCAAAGCCGCAGAAGTTCCAGGTTTATCCGGGAAACAATAAAATAGAGAATAAAACCAAAGACCGCCAGCACCACCTGGCGGGAAAAAAAGTACAGGCTGTTTCCAAAAAAACGGTCCGCAAAGGCATAAGACGCCGAGTAGAGGGTTACCAGGCCAAGCCCCGTAAGGAGCAGTATCGAAGAAACAAGCAGGGTATCTGCGCGGGTTTTGCGGCCCGGTTGTTCCATAGCAAGCTGAAACGCCATCTTCCTTCTCCTACTGTATCTTTAAGGTTGAAAGGGCGATGATCGCAAAAAGCCCGCCAAGAATCCAAAAGCGGATAACCACCTTGGTTTCCACCCAGCCGGAAAGTTCAAAATGGTGATGAAGCGGCGCCATTTTAAAGATTCGCCGCTTAAACAGTTTGAACGAAAGCACCTGCAAAATTACCGATGCCGCTTCCAGTACAAAAACACCTCCAATGATGAGAATTAAAATTTCCTTTTTAATGATAAGTGAGACGGTGGCGATGATCCCTCCCAAAGAAAGGCTCCCAACGTCCCCCATGAAGACCTCCGCCGGGTGGGCGTTAAACCAGAGAAAACCAACACAGGCCCCTACCGCCGCAAGACAAAACACGGTAAGTTCCCCCGCGCCGGGAATGTAGGGAATTCCCAGATATGCCGAATAGTCTGCCCGGCCGGAAAGATACGAAAGGATCCCCAGGGTAATAAACACCCAGATAAGCAGCCCCGTGGCAAGGCCGTCCAGGCCGTCGGTTAAGTTTACCGCGTTGGATTCCCCCACCATAAGCAGTACCGCAAAGGGAATCCATAAAATTCCCAGATCGACAAGTGGATTTTTAAAGAAGGGAACATACAGTTCGGTAATGCCTTCGCCGCCGAAAAAATAAAGAACAAGCGCCACCGTCAGGGCAACCACAATCTGAGCACCGAATTTTACCCAGCCGGGAAGTCCGTCGGAATTTTTCCGGGTTACTTTTAGATAATCGTCCACATAACCAATGGCGCCAAAGGCGGCAAGAGATCCCAGACAAAGCCAGATTTTTGGATTATCCAAATCCTGCCAAAGCAAAACTGAAAGGATAATCGAAAGCAGGATCATCACCCCGCCCATGGTGGGGGTTCCGCCTTTTTTTAGGTGGGTCCGGGGACCATCGTCCCGGATAGACTGGCCCACTTTTAGTTTTCGCAGCGCTTCGATAATCCGGGGACCTAAAAGATAACAGAGCAGTAAGGTTGTAAGGGCCGCATAAGCGCCCCGGAAGGTTAAATATTGAAATACATTGACTGGAGTAAAATAGCGAACCAGGGGATAGATAAATTCAAGAAACATCAGCTTCCCCCATTAATACCACATCGCTTAACTGTTCCAGCGCACAGCCCCGGGATCCCTTTAACAAGACAAGGTCCCCCGCTTGTACTTCCCTTTTCGCCGCAGCGGAAAGTGCTTCCATTTTTTCCGTATAAAAAAAGAAAAAAGCTTTTTTTTCTTTTTTTTGTTTTGCTTCCAGAACCGGGACGGCGGCCTTCATTTCTTTTCCGTAAAGAAAAACACCATCGGCCTTTGATTCCGCAAGGAGGCCGCCTATTTTTTTATGCGCCGCTTCTTCGTGAAGCCCCAGTTCCAGCATGGACCCCAGAACATAAAGCCGCCGGCCGGGCCATTCCAGGGTGTCGCAAAAAGCTATGGCCTCCGCCGCCGAATCGGGGTTGCTGTTGTAACAATCCCGGATAACCGTGGTTTTTCCCAGGAGTATTTCTCCCCGGCCAAAAAGTCCCTTTACCGAAGAAAGGCCTTCCCGGATGGAAGCATCGCTTATTCCCGCTTCTCTTGCCAGCACCGCCGCGGCCAGTGCGTTTTTGGCATTGTGTTTTCCCGGAAGGCAAAAACCGGCGGAGATCCCCTCCCAGGTAATCTCCGTCCCCGCCAGTCCCCGGTCCTGTAAACCCTTTAGTTTCCCTTCTGCCTCAAGTTTTTTTTGACTATAAAAAACAACCCTGCCCTGAATATCCCGGGCCAGATAATCCCTAAAGGGATCATCATCGGGAATAAGGGCGGTTTCGCTTCCGGTAAAACATGAAAAAATTTGTTTCTTTTCTTTGGCAATTGCTTCCATTGATCCAAGAATGCCGATGTGGGCAGGACCAACATTGGTTACCAGGGCTATCTGCGGTTTAAGCACCGCCGCCAGTTCGGCAATTTCGCCCTGCCGGTTCATACCCGCTTCAAAAACTCCCACTTCGTGATCCTGCCTAACGCCAAAGGCCGCCAGGGGCAGTCCCGTTTCGGAGTTAAGGTTTCCCGGATTCATCACTACGTTTTTTTCCCTGCCAATCATGGCGGCGGCAATTTCCTTGGTGGTGGTCTTGCCCGACGATCCGGTAATCCCTATCCGTAAAAGCCGGGGGAAACGATCCAGGTAGGCCCCGGCAAGGTCTTGGAGGCCCTTAAGGGTATCTTCCACCACCAAAAGCGCCCCGCCCGCTTCCGCAGCGGCGGCAGGATCAAAACCCGCCGCTTCCAAACCCGCTTTGGTAACCATGGCTCCGGCGGCCCCGGATGCAAAGGCTTCCTTTAGGAAACGGTGGCCGTCTGACTGTAATCCCCGGAGGGCGATAAAGAGGGAACCGGCGGCGGCCTTGCGTGAATCAATGGCCACCGAGCTAAACCCCCCTTCCGCATTTTGGGGAAAGAGTAGCCCCCCCAAAACTTCGGCGGCGCCGCGGAAATCCATCAGGTACTTATTCATCCGCGACTCCGGCGGTATCAATAGAAATTTGCAGTACCTCTTCGGGCTGCTTTTTTTCCAGGAGCAGTTCGTCCCGGGCAATATGTTCAATCCTGTCGGGGGAAGAAAGAAAGGCAATACCGGCTATAAGCCGCTTGTTATTTTCCACCCATTCTTCCTGGGTTTTTTCCAGTTTTTTTAGTTCCCGCTCCAGATCGCCATAACGGGCAGACTGCCAGGCAGCCAGGCCCAAAAAAAACGGGACACTAAGCACAATAAGATACAAAAAGAAACGCCGAATCATGGTTCTACTCCGGTATCATGAATTTTTTCTACTACCCGGAGTTTTGCGCTTCGGGAGGGGGGATTATTCCGGCATTCTTCTCTTCCCGCGGCCACCGGCTTACGGGTAAGAATGGTTACACGGTACCCTCCATTTTTACATATCGGCGCATCCGGGGAAGCAAACCGGCTTTTTTCTCTAAAAAAGTGTTTTACCGTCCGGTCCTCTCCGGAATGGAAGCTGATTACCCCCAAACGGCCCCCGGTTTTAAGTTTTTGGAGGGCCCCCTCCAGAAGGGCCGGAAGATTATCGGCCTCGTTATTTATTGCCATGCGAATGCTTTGAAATGTTTTGGTTGCCGGATGAATGGGAAAATGGCGGTATTTGGCGGGTACAGCGCCGGCCACAATATGGGCCAGGGCGGCGGTGGTGGTAATGGGGCTCCGCTTACGGACGGCGCAAATGGCCCCGGCGATACGCCGGGAGTACCGTTCCCCCGCATTAGTATAGAACAAATCCGCCATATCTTTTTCCGAAAGGGAAGCAAGCAAATCCGCCGCCGTTTTTCCCCGGGATGTATCAAGGCGCATATCAAGGTATTCGTCTTTTAAAAAACTAAAACCCCTGCCGGAAGTCTCGTAATGGAAAAGGCTGATTCCCAAATCAAACAGGATCGTGTCAGGCGCTTCAAGTTCCGGGGGATAATCGGAAAAAAATTCCTGGGACCAGCGTTTATAAAAACGAACCCGTCCGGTAAATTCCGCAAGCCGTTCCCTGGCCCGCTTCTGGATTTCCTCATCGGCATCCACCCCCGCTATGGAAAGGCCGGGAAAACGGCGCAAAAAAGCATCGCTGTGCCCTCCCTCTCCCAGGGTAGCGTCTACCATGAGTTCTCCCTCTTTTCTGGGAGCAAGGTAATAAAGTGTCTCTTCCAGTAGTACCGGAGTATGGACAGCCTCCATACTTCCCTCCCTTGGTACGCTTTTCAATCCTCTTTGAAAAGTTTTTTTAATCCAGATTAAGGTGCCCCATCTCTTCAAGGACATCCTCAAACTGTTCATCTATCTTCTGTTCATATTCCGCATAACGTTCCGCATCCCATATTTCTATGCGGACCCCGTCGCTGGTAACCACACAATCCTTGCTAAGACCCGCAAAATCCCGGAGCTTCTGGGGCACCGCGATACGGCCGGTCTTGTCTACTTCAACCTCGTAGGTGGAAAAAAGAAGCCGGTGGCGGACCATGTCTGCCTTTCGAAGCGAAAGTGATACGGCGCTTTTAAAGGGGGAAGCAACTTTTTCCCAGTTCTGGGGAGTTACCGCCCAGATACATTGCTCTATCATGCCCCTGGTTAACACCAGTACATTTTCCGGTATTCCTTCTCTAAAACGGGCAGGGATACTTACTCTGCCTTTATCGTCCAGGGTTACCGGATATTCGCCGCTCAAAAGAGCCATACTTTTTCATCCTACTTTTTCCCACTTTATGGGATTTTTTTCCATCTCTTCCCATTATCAAGGGCTTTTTAGGACGGGTCAAGGGATTTTCAAGAAAAAGTATTATAAATAGTAAAATTTTTTGGTATTATTCTTAACACTCGTATAGTAAATTGGGGTTTTAAGGCCGTCTTGCCCGAATTTGGTCTTTTTGCTATGGTTTACAGGTGTTTATGGAAGAATTTTACATTGTTTTTCCCGAGGGTGATACCCAGGAAGTACCGGCACGGCTGCCCTTTAACACCCTGGTGGACATGAACGGTAATGTCCTTTCCCTGCCCATCCCCACAAACAAAATGATTGTATTCCGGGTAGCCCGGATAAAAACCAACGAAACCAAGGGATTAAGCGAAACCCTGCACTTCCTGGAATTGATGAGCGCCGAGGAACTCCTGGCCTATACCAAAGAAGGAAGGACCGTTCTGGATGACCGGTTCTAAACAAGGCAGGACTAAAACCAGGACTCCCCGTTCCCCCACAATTGGGACCGAAAACGAAAGCAGCCTCCACCGGGCGCTCAAGTTCCAGTATGCCGCACCGGGAACCACCGAAACCGCCCGTGCAGGTTATATCTGCGATGCCCTGGGCCCTAAAGGCGAAGCCATAGAAATACAAACCGGCAGTTTCGGCGTCCTTAAAACAAAAATCCCCGCCCTGGCAAAAGCGGGCAAAGTCCGGCTTATCTACCCGGTAATTGTCAATAAAACCATCGAACTCTACGACACCAAAGGAACGCTGCTTTCCTGCCGGAAAAGCCCCCGGAAAGGGACCATCTGGGACATTTTTCGTGAACTTATCTATGCTCCAGTATTGGTAAAACTGCCCCGCTTAACCATAGAAATTGTCCTTGTTGATGCCATTGAACGGCGGCTGGACGACGGCAAAGGTTCCTGGCGGCGGAAGGGGATCAGCATAGAAGACCGTATCCTTACAGCCTGCCGGGAGAGGATCGTTTTAAAAAAGAACGTCGACTGGCAGAAATTTTTACCGCTTATAGGGGAATTTACTTCAAAAACCCTGGCGGCGGCGGCCCATATCAGGCCCGATCTGGCCCGGAAAACCCTCTATGTGCTGGAGAAAGCGGGCTTTGTGAAAAAACTAAAAAAACAGGGGAGAAGCTGGCTGTACCGGAGGCTGTGAGTTTTTTTACATATAGGTGTTATGACAAAAATTAATCCCTATACTTTTAATAGGATTTCTCTTTTAGTCTTTTTATCTTTGGGGAATGCAGTAATTTCTAGACCCATTCCAAGGCTTCCAAGGTAATCAATAAGAGTTGAAATCTTAATATCCTTCCTGTGCTCTAATTTAGATATGGCTGTCTGAGTAAAACTGGACACATCGGATTGTTTAATGCCGTATTTTCCCCGCAGGGCTTTAAGCTTAATATTAAGGCTTTCTTGCTCATAGAGCTTGCGCGCTTTGGCCAAAATTTCCGGTTTTGTTTTTGCGTCTAGTTCACTTAATGGGTGAAAGTTTTCCATGTTATTTTTCCTTCCCTTTCAAATAAGTAATGTATATCTGTTCAGCCTGGCTTATCAGATTCCTATAGAACTTTTTTTGGTTCTTGCCTTTTTTGTCTCCGCCGATAAGTAACAACCCCTTTCGTTCGGAATCAAAAATATAAGCTACCCGGAATACATTTGCATCGGTTTTTGCTCTCAACTCCTTAAGATTAGCAAGTTTTTTGCTTCCCTTTAGGGTATCAGCATATGGCCGACCTAAATGAGGGCCATATTCTTCAAGAAGGTAAACTTTTGAACGGATAACGGCTTTATCCTCATCAGTCTGTTCTAGAAACCATGCGTCATATTGCTTGCTGGTGATAATTTCCCAAGCATCCATCTTTTAAGTATATGCAGTATAGTTCATGTTGTCAACACGGCGCATTGCACCTAACGCTCTGACAAAAAAACGCACAATAGCCGCAAGGTGGAAAAGTGGTTAAAAAACGGGGGCTGTATCTCCGTTACGGCTTAACGCCTACACTCCGTACAGCCCCCGAAATCTTGCGGAACTCAGGGGGCAACCACACGGAAACCAGAGAGACTGTCGGCATCGCCGGGAAGGTAGCCGACACGGTACGCAACGGCGATGCCGACGACCACATCGCCGAGCCAACCGCCACCCCGATTAAGTCGGAAAACGCCCGAATGAATGTCCTGGCACCATTCATATACGTTCCCGCTCATGTCATAGAGACCGGCACTGTTCGCGCCATTGTAGCTGCCGCCTGTCTTGCTCTTTACTACGGCTGTTGCGCTTGTGTTATATACCGCCACATCATCCGCGTTATCACTCCCCGCATAGGTATATGTCCAGGGTATTCCGGTACTGGGTACGCCGCCGCGAGCCGCATATTCCCATTGCGCTTCGG
Source organism: Spirochaetia bacterium (assembly GCA_025997795.1). Classification (GTDB taxonomy): domain Bacteria; phylum Spirochaetota; class Spirochaetia; order Treponematales; family Breznakiellaceae; genus BNVB01. The sequence goes on from BNVB01000036.1 coordinate 21,748, forward strand.
TGGGCAGTCTAAAGCCGTCGGCAAAAGAATTTAACCATCCATAATCAACCGCATGTTCCGCTCCTCCGCTTCCTGCCGCAGTGCCGGAACCTTCGCTTGTCCGTAAGACCGTACTGCTGTTAAAAGTGTTTGCAGTATAGTAATAAGGAATCCGGCCTGTTGCCTCGCTGTAAGCGTTGCACCATACCACCGCATCCCGCCAGCTTATGGTTGTTACCGGATGTTGATTGGTTCCCACCGGACCAGAACCAGAGTCCCCGCCTTGTCTGCCTGAATTTGCAAAGGTATATCCGCATAATACCGCCCATACTCTTACCGCTTCCCACAGTTCATAGGTAACTTCCGTTTGGCCTATCTTAAATGCGGAAACAGTAACAGGGATAGTTCCGGCAAAAGGTCCTCCGGTATTTCCTATGTTCGCAGTTACCGTTCCGCCGGGGATGGCTATCAGGGTATAAGCGGGCGGCGTTATACCTGCAATCATGTGTATGGTAGCGTGGTTTGTTTTTCCTGCGGCAATTGTTACCTGATCCGAGCCGATTCCTACCTGAATATGCCCGGCGGGTATATACGCTACCGCTCTGATGTTCCATACACCGGGGGTTAACTGCATTGTTCCGGTGGTGATTCCGGCGCCAAGGGTTATAGATACCTTTTGGCCGCCTTTTGTAGCGGTAATCTCGTACTCCGATGCGTCTAAAGTACCAACGGTGGGCATAGCTGAACGGGCGGAAGCGCCGGGAAGACTGATGATAAGATTACCGTTTCCTGTACCCTTATAATCCAGCGGGCTAAAACAAGCGTTAAGTACCAGGGCAAAAACCAGCGCTATATATGGTGTATAAAAAAATTTGCTTACGCTATATATAGGGGGGGGGGGGGGGGTAATTCTTACAGTGCAAGAACTAGTTTTTGGCACAACAGGCCTCCTGCTTGGCAGTCTGAATCATAGTTAAATAGTATACATCATCTTAGCAAGTTTTGCAAACTATCTCCGGCTTTCCATAAAAGAAATAGTAATGGATACACCCATGGGACCAAGGCACAGAATAAAGAGTAAAAAACCCAGAACCGTATGCTGGGCAAAAAAAGCCCAATAGGCGGTGGCCGCCGCCAGGGGCAGGGCCAGGGCTCCGGCAATGGCGGGGATTACTATCCAGCCCCAGGCATTCTGGATAAACCGGATAATAAGGCCCATACCCACCACAACGGCAGTCCAGAGGACGGGAACCGCCATAAGCAGGATAGGATCGTTCTGGGAACTCCAGCCCAGGGCACGGACCGCCGCCACAGGGATAAGCCAAAGAAAGGCATAGTTGGTAAAATTAGCCTGGGCAGAGATAATCCGCAAAAGGGCAAAAACAAAACCGGAAATTTTGGCCAAAGCGCGCAAGCTCTATGAGCAAGAAAGCCTTAATATTAAGCTTAATATTAAGGCTTTCTTGCTCATAGAGCTTGCGCGCTTTGGCCAAAATTTCCGGTTTTGT
>BNVB01000037.1 GCA_025997795.1 Spirochaetia bacterium
GAGACACAGGGAGATATAAGAGTATATAGGGGTTTTAGATATGTGATATACGAGAAGCTTGATAGAGTTTTTTTTTTATGTAAGTGACAGGACGGCATACGAGATACGAATTCGTGACTGGAGTTCAGACTTGTGCTCTTCCGTTCCCCCTTGGCTCTTGGCTCTTGGCTCTTGGCTCTTGGCTCTTGGCTCTTGGCTCTTGGCTCTTGGCTCTTGGCTCTTGGCTCTTGGCTCTTGGCTCTTGCATATTGTTTTTCTTATACCATAAATAGGCAAAACAGTCAATATTAGCTATTCGCACTTAGCAGGGTTCGGGGACTTGACATTTTTTGCAATCGTAGGTAATACTGGTTATCTTGTTGTATCTGGAGAAAGTAAAAACCAGGGCGCGTAGCTCAGCTGGTTAGAGCGCCACGTTTACACCGTGGATGTCCGGGGTTCGAATCCCTGCGCGCCCAAGACGTATGGAATAGTAAAGCATAAGATCGACTAGCTTATAGTGTATAATAAATCATACATTATTGAGCCAGTTCCAAAATCTGACATTTTGGAACTGGCTCAAATTTTTGACCTTATCTGAAATCTTAATAGTGGACCACATTCAGAATTATGGCGGGGTATTGACAGGTGTTAAAATTAAGTGTATACTCTAAAGTATACACTTAAACAGGGGAACTATTATGGAAATTACTACAAAACAGCTAAGAATTCAGCCTGGCAGGGTTATTGCTCAAGTAAATAATGGTCAAGAAATAATAATAACCTATAGGGGAAAAGCCTGTGCAAAAATTATTCCCCTTAAAAAGACAATCGAAAATAAACGAGACAATAATTTAGAAACAGATAATGAATTATTTGGGATGTGGAAGGACAGAGAAGATATGGAAGATGTAGAACAATATGTCAGGAATATGAGAAAAGGGAGGAAATTATGTTAATAGATTCTGATGTATTAATATGGTATATCAGAGGTAATAAAAACGCTCAAACGGCAGTAAATAATAATAATATACCTTTTAAAATTTCTGTAATAAATTATATGGAAGTGATACAGGGTATGAAAGATAAAAAAGAATTGAAAGCATTTCAAAAATATTTAAAGAAATGGTCTGTGGAAATACTGCAAATAAATGAAAATATATCGACAAGGGCAATGTTTTTAGTGGAAGACTATTTTTTAAGCCATTCATTGGAATTAGGGGATGCAATAATAGCGTCAACGGTATTGGAAAATCAAAAAATACTATTAACCGGAAATGATAAACATTATAAATTTATCCCTAATATACAGATACAAAAATTCAAGCCATAAGAGCCACGGGCCATCCCTGCGCGCCTAGCCCCAGCCTTAATTGACTTTCTCGCAAAAACAGTATCCAATTATGGCAGCGTTGGTAAACGCTGGAGTATTGTTGGAAGAAGGTATCACCATAGTCCTGGACAGTAACGATATTTTGTCCGGGGTCTGTGGAGTCAATGACCAGAACCTCAAAGTAATCGCCGGATGTCTCGGGGGGCGTATCCATACCCGGGGCAATGAGATTTCCCTCTCTGGCGTTGATAAAATGGGGCAAACCCGGTTCAGAACGGTGATAGACAGCCTTATCCGGGCAGTCCGGGAAGGGGAGTGCCCCTCCACTGAGTATGTGGAAGCCCTAACGGGGGTTTTTGTCCAGGAAGAAACTGCCCCGCTTTCGGAACTTCGGGACAATGTTATTCAAATTCCCCATGGTTTTGCCAAGGTTTTTCCCCGTAGCCGTAACCAGGCCCGTTATATCGAAGGAATGAGGAGCTGCGACATCAGTTTTTGCGTGGGCCCCGCAGGGACGGGAAAAACCTACCTGGCCATTGCCGAGGCCCTGCAGCTGGTATTGTCCAAAAAAATGCGGAAAATGGTCCTTACCCGGCCGGTGGTAGAAGCAGGAGAAAGCCTTGGGTATCTGCCCGGCGATTTGGCCCAGAAGATCAACCCCTATCTCCGGCCCCTCTACGATGCTATGGAAGCCCTGGTTCCCTACGAGACAATCCGCCACCTGGAAGATATCCGGGCCATAGAAGTGGCCCCCCTGGCGTATATGCGGGGCCGCAGCCTTAACGACTGTGTGGTAATCCTTGACGAAGCCCAGAACACCACCAAAGAACAGATGAAGATGTTCCTTACCCGCATAGGCCAGGGAGCCCGGGCGGTGATCACCGGGGACACAACCCAGATAGACCTGCCCCGGCGGCACGATTCGGGACTGATCCACGCTTTATCGATCCTTGCCAAAGTAGAGGGAATTTACAAGTCATACCTTAATACCGCCGACGTGGTAAGGAATCCGCTTATCAAAAAAATTATCGAGGCCTACGATGCCGAAACTATTTAACAATCAGCTGGGACTGCTCAGCAGACTGGGTTTTCCGTCTCCGCGCCGGGGACCAGCCCTGGCAAGCCTGGCGGCCTTTGCCATTACCACCGCGGTGGTTCTTTTTTCCGGCAGTAAAAAATCCTTCAGCCTGGATGAATTTGAGGCGGGTAAGGTAGCGGACCGGGATGTTACCGCCACCGAGCCGGTTTCGTTTATCGACGAAGAAGCAACCCGTTTACGGATGGATTCCCAGATACGGCTGGTCCCGGCGGTGTTTAAGTATGACCTTTCGGTTAACAGGGAGATACGGCAAAACTATGATCGTTTTGCCCTCTTTTCCCGGAATCTCTTTAAAGAAGAACTTTCCTGGGAAAACTATACCCTTAGGGTAAACGCCGAATTCCCCGGAACCTTTAGCGAAGCAGCCCTGGAAGCGCTTTTCCTCGATCCTCGCCGGGACGATTCACTGGACCGGGGCCGGACGGCGCTGGAATCTTTTATCGAGGCGGGAATTTTTTCCCTGCCCCCAAACGATCCGGTTTCGGAGGGCAGTCTTGCCGCCTACAATCCCGATACCGTGGAACTACTCCACAACTATGGCGAGCGGGTTGAGCGGGAACGGATAACGTATAGCCGGGTTATTACCCGGGACCGGCTTGACGCGTATCTTGCCAGATATGTTGAAGACGAAGGGCTTTCGCTTGATTTTGCCCGCGGTGCGGGAACTATTGTCAGAACCATACTCCGGGAAAATGTCTTTTTTTCTTCAATAGATACGGACCAGCGGACGGCGGAAGTCCGTTCCCAGCTTGAGCCGGTGTATCATTCCATTGAACGGGGCGACAGGATTATCCGCAAGGGTTTTATCATCACCGAAGGGGAAATGAAAGAACTGCGGGCGCTGAACCTTTCTCTGGAACAGCGGGACCCCCGGCTGGTGGCGGGACAGGTACTGCTCCTTTTGGTCATTTATGTTTTTTTTGTTTCCCACATGGGAAAACGTACCGCCGGGCGGATCATGCGGCCTTCCGAATGTTACCTTATGACGATCCTTGCGTCGGCATACCTTGCCGGAGCAGCCTTGGTGTCGGGTTTTGTGGATCCGGGGGGTCACTTTCCGCTGTCGATCCTTTTGCCCACGGCCCTGGCGGTAATGCTGCCTTCGATCCTCCTGGGTTTTCCCATGGCCCTTGTTACCGCCATGATCCTTCCGCTGGGGGCTTTCCTGGCGGAAGCTTTTAATCCTCCGGCCTATATCTTTGCCCTCTGTTCCGGAGTGGCCGCTGCCCATGTGCTCCGTCATGCCCAGAAGCGGATGGATCTGGTTAAGGCCGGGGTACTTATCGCCGCCGCCAACGCTGCCGCTGCGCTGATCATTTTGCTCCTGGATCAGGCTTCTGCCTCGGAGTATCTTCCGGTTATTTTCTGGGCCGCCTTTAATGGTATTGTATCGGGACTTTTGGTGATAGGCATTTTGCCCATCATCGAACAGGCCATGAATGCCGTTACGCCTTTCCGGCTTATTGAACTTGCGGATCTTAATTCCCCCATTCTAAAGCGGCTCTTTAATGCTGCGCCGGGAACGTACAGCCATTCAATCATGGTGGCCAACCTGGCGGAAATGGCCTGTCAGGAAATCGGCGCCAACGCCCTGCTTGCGCGGGTGGGTGCCTACTACCACGACATTGGCAAGATGGAACAGCCCGATTACTTTGTGGAAAACCAAACATCCTACAACAAACACAAGGATATAGCCCCCCGGCTTTCCGCCACGGTAATCCGCAGTCATGTTAAGCTGGGAATAGAAAAAGCCCGCAGTCTTGGTCTGCCCGAGGCTATCATCGCCTTTATCGCCGAACATCACGGCAATTCGGTCATTACCTGGTTTTACAACGAAGCCCTTAAACGGGAGGGCACCGTTAATACCGAAGACTTTACCTACCCCGGTACACCTCCCCGGTCAAAGGAATCGGCGGTGGTTATGCTGGCGGACGTAACCGAAGCGGCCACCCGGACCCTTAAAAAACCCACGGTGGCCCGGCTGGAAAAATTCATCCAGGAACTTTTTGACGCCAAGGTAGAACACGGCCAGCTTGCCCAATCGGACTTGACCTTTAGGGAACTGGAAACAATCAAACAGGCCTTTATCAAAGCGCTGGCGGGTCATTACCATTCCCGGATCGAATATCCAAAGCTGCCCCACGCCGAACATAACGAAGGAAACCACGAAGGCCCTCACCATGAACCGGATTTTTCCCCCGGCGGGAACGGCGATGAACAGGGTTGAAATAAGCCTGGAAGGGGTGGAAAGCCCGTCCTGGCTTGACGGGGTTTCTCCCTTTGTTTTGGCGGTCCTGGACAAACTGGAAAAATGCAACTGGGATCTTTCCCTTCTTTTGTGCGATAACGGTTATATCCGTTCACTCAATAAGCAGTACCGCAGTCTGGATGAACCTACGGATGTGCTTTCCTTTACGCTGGGCGAAACCGGCGGAGACCGGTACCAGAGCGGGGACATTGTCATTTCGCTGGATATGCTGGCAGAAAATGCCGTCTACTTTAAGGTTTCCCCCGATGAAGAATTACGCCGTCTTATCATTCACGGTATTCTTCATCTGGGGGGTATGGACCATGTTAGCAATGACAGTGAAGAACCAATGCTCCGCCTGCAGGAAAGGCTCTTACAGGAACTTTCACACCTGAGTATAATAACACAGGAGCAGAGGTGAAACCAAAAAGAGTTGAACTTGACAAAAAAACCCTGGCAGCCCTGGAAACGGATCAGCAGGAAATGATCCGGGGGGTGGTGGAACTTTCGGACACCACCGCCAAGGAAATTATGGTTCCCCGGATAGACACGGTGTTTATCAGCGCCGATGCGGAAAAGGAAGATCTGCTTGCTGCCATGGTAAAATCGGGCCATTCCAGGTTTCCTGTTTTTCAGGATACTATCGACAAAGTAACCGGCATCCTCTATGCCAAAGATGTGCTTAAAGCCCTGGTGGGCGACGAAGCCTTTAACCTTAAGGCCCTGTTGCGTAAACCCTTTTTTATCCCCGAATCAAAACACATCGACGAAGTGTTAAGGGAATTCCGCCGCCGCCGGGTTCACATTGCCGTTGCAGTGGACGAGTACGGCGGCGTTTCTGGAATTATCTGTATGGAAGATATCCTGGAACAGATTATCGGGGACATTCAGGATGAATTTGACAACGAAGAAGAAGATATCCTTAAACTGGAAGATGGTGTCTGGCTCTGCGATGCCCGGGTAAACCTGGAAGACCTGGGAGAAGAACTGGGTATAGAATTCCCGGCGGAGGAATTCGATACCCTGGGAGGTTTTGTCTTTGACCTCTTTGGCAAGATTCCGGTAAAATATGAAAAAGTTCTTTACCAGGGAAATGAATTTATCATCCAGAATATGGAAGACCATAAAATCGGCACGGTAAAAATCGTGTGCCATTCTGTATAATGATGGAACAGACGCTGCCAAAACCCGCCTGGATCCGGGTCCGCGCTCCCGGAGGAGAAACCTGGAAACACGTAAACGAGGTTCTAAGCCGCCGTAATCTGCATACGGTTTGCGACGAAGCCCGGTGTCCCAATAAAGGCGAATGTTGGGGCATGGGAACCGCTACCTTTATGATCCTGGGCGATTGCTGTACCCGGTCCTGCCGTTTTTGCGCCGTGGTTACCGCCAAAACGGGGCGGCCGGTGCGGGAAGATGAGGGCGCGGAAATCGCCCTGGCCGCAGAAGAACTGAACCTTCCTTATGTGGTTCTTACCTCGGTAGACCGGGACGATCTAAGCGACCGGGGAGCCGGCCACTTTGCCCGCTGTGTCAGGGCTGTCAAGGAAAAAAATCCCCGCTGTAAAGTAGAAGCGCTCATCCCCGATTATTTTGGGGACGAGCTTATCCCCCTTATCAAGGCGGCTCCGGATGTAATTGCCCACAATGTGGAAACGGTCCGTTCCCTCCAGGTAAAGATCCGGGACCAGCGGGCAAGTTTTGACAAAAGCCTCCGTACCCTGCGGGAAGCCGCGGCGGGATTGGCCGCGCTTCCGGGCCAGACCGGGAACCCGGTTTCCACTAAAGTTGGAAGCCCGGTTTCCACTAAAGTTGGAAACCTGACCAAATCCAGTTTACTGCTTGGGCTGGGAGAAACGGAGGCGGAAATTTTTTCCGCCATGGATGAACTGCGGGAAGCGGGTGTGAATATCCTTGTTCTGGGCCAGTACCTGCGGCCCTCAAAAAACCAAATACCCGTGGTGGAATACCTTAGCCCCGAAACCTTTGCCAAACTGGGAGAAGCGGCGCTGGAACGGGGTTTTGCTTCGGTGGTTTCTTCTCCGCTGGCCCGGACAAGTTATCACGCCAGGAACGGCCATGCTGATGCGGAAAAACACGCAAGGACAAAGGAACTGTATGCGGATTGAAACACTGGGCCGTCCTCCGGGCTGCAAACTCATACGGCTTTCTGCGGATATTGAAGACGGTTTAATCACCTTTATTTCTATTAGGGGCGATTTTTTTGCCAGCCCCGAAACGGGTTTTGAAAACGCCGAGCGCCGCCTTACCGGTACCGCCCTGGCAGAAGCGGGTTGTGCCTTCGACACCTTCCTGGCGGAGGAAGGTGTCGAAGCCTTCGGCATAAACGGAAAAGCCATCGCGGAATTACTTACGGCGGCAAACAATGGATAAGCATCCAGGCAAACCCGGTAAACCGGGCAAACATTCTTTCAGGCTGCTTTGTACGGGCTTTCACAACTGTTACTATAACATGGGCCTCGACGAAGCTCTCCTGGAATCTGTTGCCGGAAGATCCTCCGCCCCGGTATCCTCCGGGCCGGTATCCTCCGGGCCGGTACTTCGTTTTTACGGCTGGAATCCTCCGGCGGTTTCGGTGGGTTATTTCCAGGGCCTTACCGAAGAAGTGGATCTGGAGGCTGCCAAAAGCTTCGGCTTTGATACGGTCCGCCGGATTTCCGGCGGCGGGGCGGTGCTTCACAAGTCGGAATTAACGTACAGCATTATCATGGATCTGGATCATCCCCTGGCGGGAAAGGATATTGGCGAATCCTACCATATCCTTTGTGAAGGCCTTATCCGCGGCTTTAAACTGCTGGGTATTGATGCGGTTTTTTCGGGCATTAACGACATACTAACAGGGGGCAAAAAAATTTCCGGCAATGCCCAGACCCGGCGCATGAATTGTCTGCTTCAGCATGGAACGGTATTACTGGACAACGATGTGGATACTATGTTTGAGGTACTCAAAGTGCCGGAAGAAAAAATCAAAGGCAAATTGATAAGCGAAGTCAAAGAGCGGGTTACTTCGCTTAAGGCCGTATTGGGAAGAGTTGTGCCTTTTGAAGAAGCGGAAGCAGCTTTTATTTCGGGATTCACCGAAGCCCTGGATCTGGATTGTACCGAAGGAAAGACGGAGCCAACACCGGAGGAAGACAAGCGGGCCCGGGAACTGGCGGATACCAAATTTTCCGCCAGGGAATGGCTTTTTAAAAAGTAAACCGTTATGATACATCTATGCGTTCCTTAGGCTTGTTCATAAGATGCGCCTTCCTTGCCGCCGGTTTTTTGGCCCTTACCCTTGAAGCGGCCGCACAGGCTCCCGATACTGTATCCGGCAGTCCTCTGGTGACAGATCTTTCCCTCTATAATTTGATCCAGGCCGCCGGGGGAGCCGGTCTTTTGTGGCGGCCGGATTGGCCTTTGGAACTGCCCCCGGATTTGTTTTATGCCGCCGGGGAAACCGTATCAATAAGCGTTGGAAACCCGGTTTCCACTAAAGTTGGAAACCTGGTGTTTTCCCGGGATGGCGAAAAAATCCGGTCGTTCCCGGTGTTGATCAATTCCGCCGCTGGAGGGCCAGCCCTTTTTCAGGGCCTTGTCAGTTATGACAAGGAAGGGCGGCTTGCCAGGTTGAGCTGGGAAAATCCTGCCCAAAGTCCCGCTCCGTCATCTGCCGCTGCTCCTTCGGGGCAGGACAGCGGTCAGGATGCGGAGGTCCTGCAGTGGGATGGCGATGGACGGCCGGTGCTTTTCCGGATCTTTGCGGGGGATTATTATTTTGCCGCCCTGGAATATACTGCCGGTTCGGTAATTGAGACCTGGTATAACCGGGATGGGGCGGCGCTCTTTGTACTTATCACCGGCCCCGCCGGGCGCTTGATTATGCCTGCTTCCCCGCCGCAGACCGGTGAGAAGCCGCAGGCTGACGAAAAACCGGCTGACGGGCAAAATGAAAACCGGGAAACAAAAATCTTTTATAACAGCAATGGCCGTATTTCCCGGATTGAAGACGCCGCCGGAACCGCCGCCGCTCTCTATACAACAAAGGGCATGCCCCGGTATTTGGAATTGCTTCAATACGGAACATCGGCCGGAACATCGGAAAATACCGTGGAAAATGCCGCCGAAAATACCGCCGCTTATACGTACCAGTGGGACGAGGCGGGCAGACTTGTCCGCTTGAGCAGGGAACCGGCGAATGCGGATTCCTTTGGAAACCGGGATTCCCCTTTAGGGGATACCGGCGATTACCGTTACGAATATACCCTGGACAGCCGGGGGAACTGGATCGAACGGCGGGAAATTACCATGGGCCGTGTGGGAGACCAGGAAACCGGCGAAAGGTCTGTTCCGGTAACGGTAAAAACTATCCGGCGGACTATCCGTTATGGGAAGTAAAGAAATGACCGGAGCTTCCGCCGATTGGCAGGAAACGACCTACCGGGAAACCTACGAGAAAGAACTCCGGGGACTCCGCCGCAGGCTGGCATCGGATCTTTCCTGTACCACCGGAGACCTGGAAGGGACCCTCAAAAACCTCTATATCATGGACGGCGCCGACTGGCTGGGCAGGGGAGAACTCCAGAGCGCTGTTCTGGCTGCTACCATAGCCGCCTACGAGACAGTAATCGGTGAACTGCACTTGGGGATCAAACGAAAACCGTAAGTTTTCCGGAATTGTTGTAACCTTTTTTTCTTCCGTTTGTTCCAAAAATAGGCAGACGGTAAAACACTGTTTCCTATTCCTCCTTTCCTTTTTGGTTTACCCCGGGGGCTCTCCTTCCTCCGGGGTTTTTTTGTACTTCCCCAGGAAGCGGTTCCGGTGTAAACTATCATACTATGACTGCCGCTGTTGAAGTAATAAACGAGGGAATATTTCTCCGGAAAACCGCGTCCAAAGGTGATGTCATATCAAAATTGGACTTCGAGCAAAAGCAAGAAGTCTCAAAATTAGACTTCGCGCGAAAGCAAGAAGTCTCATTAGCACATAAAGGAACCATAACATATGGAATACTTGCCGCCCATAATGAAGGCGGAAAAATCGAGCCGGGCAAGGAAACGGCAGACTCCCTTCCCGCCCTCCGGCTCCATTTTGATGCGCTGGCCTCTCACGACATTACCTTTGTGGGGATTATCCAGACTGCCAAAGTTTCGGGACTTACCGCCTTTCCTGTTCCCTATGTTTTAACCAACTGTCACAATTCTCTCTGCGCCGTGGGTGGAACGATCAACGAGGATGATCATGTCTTTGGCCTTTCGGCGGCCCGGAAGTACGGCGGGATCTATGTGCCGCCCCACCTGGCGGTAATTCATTCCTATATGCGGGAGGCCTGGGCGGGGTGCGGTAAAATGATCCTTGGCAGCGACAGCCATACCCGTTACGGCGCCCTGGGCACCCTGGCAGTGGGGGAGGGCGGCGGCGAACTGGTAAAACAGCTTCTTTCACAGTCTTACGAAATGGCCTACCCCAGGGTGCTTGCGGTGTACCTGGAGGGGAGCCCCCGCCCCGGTGTCGGCCCCCAGGATGTGGCCCTGGCCCTGATTGGTGCGGTGTTCAAAAGCGGTTTTGCCAAAAACGCTGTACTGGAATTTATCGGCCCCGGTTTAAGCTCCCTTCCCGCAGAATACCGTAACGGCATTGATGTGATGACCACCGAAACCGCCTGCTGGTCATCGGTTTGGAAAACCGATGAAACCATCCGCTTATATCTGGACCTCCATGGCCGCCCCGGCGATTACCATGAATTACAGCCCGCAGAAACTGCCTATTACGACGGGATGATCAAAATCAGCCTGGACAAGGTAAAACCGATGATCGCCATGCCCTTCCACCCCAGTAATGTCTATGAACTTGACGAAGTAATAGCCAATCCCGGCGATGTCTTCCGCCAGGTGGAAAAAGAAACGGCGGAAATTTTTGGCAGGAGACTAGACCTGGGCCTAATGGAAAAGATCGATAAGCAGGGCCGCGTTCATGTTGATCAGGGGATCATCGCCGGTTGTGCCGGGGGAACCTTTGACAATATCATGGCCGCCGCAGATATTTTGGCAGATACCGGGCCGGCGGCAGATACCGGGCCGGCGGCAGACAGATCGGCAGCGGGTTTTAGTTTATCGGTGTATCCGGGGAGCCAGCCGGTTTATCTGGAAATTGCCCGGAACGGCGCTTTGGCAAAACTTGTCGCCGCCGGGGTGGTGATCAAAACGGCGTTTTGCGGTCCCTGTTTTGGCGCAGGAGACGTGCCCGCCAACCGGAGTTTTTCCATCCGGCACACAACCCGGAATTTTCCCAGCAGGGAAGGATCCAAACCCAACCAGGGCCAGATCGCTTCGGTGGCCCTGATGGATGCCCGGAGTATCGCCGTCACGGCGTTAAACGGCGGTATTCTCTCTTCTGCAGAAAACAGCGCCGGAAAATACGGCGAAACCGGGCAACGCTCTTATCCCTATCATTTTGACGAAACCCCCTACCGGGCCAGGGTTTACAACGGCCTGGGAAAAGCCGGGGCAGGGGAACTGATCTACGGCCCCAACATTACCGACTGGCCCGCCATGGAAGCCCTGGGAGAACATATCCTCCTAAAAATTGTTTCGTTCATTACCGATCCGGTAACCACCACCGATGAATTGATCCCTTCGGGGGAAACATCGTCGTACCGGTCCAATCCGCTGGCCTTGGCGGAATTTACCCTGTCCCGTAAAGATCCCGCCTATGTGGGCCGGGCCAAGGGACTTCAAGCGGCAGCCTTGGCCCGGACCGGCGGCGCTGTGGAAACCACGGCTGAAACGGCGGCGGAACTGGACGCGGTGATCCGGGCCCTGGGGACAGATCCGGCGGCCATACAAACCGCCTCGGCGATTTTTGCGGTAAAACCCGGGGACGGCAGCGCCCGTGAACAGGCTGCCAGCTGCCAACGGGTTTTGGGGGGCGGCGCAAACTTTGCCAATGAATATGCTACCAAGCGGTACCGGAGTAATCTTGTTAACTGGGGGCTTATTCCTTTTATAATCGAAGGAAAACCGCCCTTTACGAATGGGGACTATATTTTTATACAAGATATTCGTACCATGATTAGGGGAGAGATAGAGCAGGCAGAGGCCCGGATTATCCGGCCAAGCCTGGCGGGTACACTAAGGGCAGAACTAAAAGGAACCCTTACCCTGGCAGCGCCGGAGCTCAATCACATGGAACGGGAGCTCCTTTTGGCCGGATCCCTCATTAACTATAACCGTAATCAACTGGAGAAACAGAATGTCAGATAAACCGGAAATACTTCCCTTTTGGCTGCGCGTTTTAAAATGCGCCAGGGATAATATAAAACCGGCCCTGTCGGTTATCGGTTTTCTGCTCCGCATCATGCTGCCCGTTTCTTTTGCCGTGATGCTTCTTAAAACTTCGGGTGTTCTTTTTTATGTCTCCCGGTTTATGAATCCCCTGATGTCTTTTTTGGGACTGCCCGGCGAAGCGGCTTTGGCGTATATCAGCGCTATTTTTATAAATATCTATTCGGCCATCGCTGTGATCGAAACGCTTTCCCTAACGGGAAAACAGCTTATTATCCTTGCTACCATGTGCCTTATTGCCCATAACTTTTTTGTTGAATGTGTGGTGTTAAAAAAAGCCGGTTCCAGCTTTCGCAAGATGGTAGTACTGCGGCTTTTTAATTCACTCCTGGCAGGCCTGGTGATGAGTTTTATCGTTCCCGGCCAAATCGGCTCCTTTGCGGGTTTTGCCGCCAAAACAACAAATCCCCACATCGGCCTTAACCTGGCCCTTTTTCTGGAAGGTCTTGGACCCTGGTTCAGGGATTCGGTTTTTTTGGTACTCCAGATTTTTCTTATTGTCTTTGCGGTAATGTTTCTCCAGCGGCTTTTGGCGGAATTCGGCCTTATAAAAAGGCTCAGCCGTATTGCCGCGGTGCTTATGGGTTTTTTAGGCCTTTCTGCCGATACCGCCTATGTGTGGCTTATCGCGAATACCGTTGGGGTCGCCTATGGAGCGGGGGTCATTATTGACGAAGTACGGGAAGGAAGCCTTTCCCGGGTAGATGCTGATCTTTTTAATCACCATGCAGCCATAAGCCACTCCCAGATAGAAGATACGGTGTTATTTGTAAGCCTCGGGGCTCCCTATCTTTGGATTGCCCTTCCCCGGTTTATTCTGGCGATTATTGTGGTTTGGGTGGAGCGGGCCCGGCGGGCTATTTTCCGGTCCTCCTTCCGGGTCAAGATTGTCTAAAATGGCAAGGATCCGCTGAAAAGCCGATCCGGGTTTCTTGAGTTCCCGGGACCCCCGGGTGATCTTGCAGAGCGAAAGCCCCAGGAGCCTGGCAATTTCCCGCTGGGGTAGACCTTCCCGCAGGGTTTTGACCAGGGCCCAGCGGGCGGCGATGTCGGCGGTTTCTGCGGGGGTGAGCAGGCAGCTAAAAAATGCCTCCAGGAGTTCCCTGTCGTTGGTTTCCGCCAGGACCCGGCACAACTCGCCCATATTTTTCTTTACCCTCGGATCAAGCGCTGTCATGGCACAAGTATACCATAAAATAATAATAAAAACCTTGCTTTTCGCCGGAGAATCACTACAATAAGAGTAACCAAATTTGAGGAGTAAACATGAAACGGTTTAATGAATTTTTAAAAGTACCCGTCGTTTTTGCGGCGCTGGCGCTCCTGGCTTTCTTCGGCTGTAAAGCGCCGGATAAAGGTTACGATCTTTACATTTACAATTCCAAAGGCGAGAATGCCCAGCAATTCGAAGCTATGTGCCGGGCCTATTCCACCGCTGCCGGGGTACGGGTCAAGGCTTTTTCCATCGGTTCCGGGCAGGATCACATGGAAACCCTCCGGGCGGAGATGAACGCCAAAAACAAGCCCACGATCTTTTCCATCCAGGGGATTAAGGAACTGGTGGAATGGCGGGAAGGGGGCTTTGTCCAGGACCTGAGCCAGGTCCAGGACAGCGCTTTTGCTTCCCTGGCATCGAATATCGCCCCGTCGCTCCGGCTTACTACCGACGGGTCCACCAGTTATGGCGTTCCCTATAATGTGGAAGGTTATGGGTATATCGTGGACCGCCAGATGCTGGCCGCCCTCTTTGGTGCGGATGCTGTCGATGCGCTTATTGCCGATATCAAGAGCGCTTCTTACGATGAATGGGCCGCCCTGGTTCAGGCAATCGACCGGTGGATCAAAACTCCTTCTGCGGCCAGGGTTACGCTTTCGGGCAAAACCTATGCCCTGCTTTCCTCTGCATCGGGTCAGGCGGCAAACCTTACCGGGGTTTTTGCCGTCATGGGTGCGGAAAAGTGGACCTATGGAGATCACTTTATCAATGTGGCATTGAATGCGGTTTTTACCTCTCCCAACGATGCCTTTACCGCTTCGGACGACAAGGTCCGTTCCGGCCGGGCAGCCTTTGTTGACTATGCCAAAGCGCTGGACCTTAAAACCAGTTACCTTGCGGGCAAAAATGGTCCCGCCCAGCGGGGGCAGGACTTTGTATCCTCCTCCAACTTTGGTTACGACCAAACCGTGCAGATCTTTGCCGACGGCAAGGCTGTTTTCTTTAAACAGGGAAACTGGGCCTACGGCAACATTGCGGGGGTTAACGCCGCCATGGCAGAACGGCTGGAATTCCTTCCGGTTAAAATGCCCTTTAATCCCGCCGACATCACTGCCGCCGGAATAACCGTGGAAAAACTCAACCGGTCCATTCCGGTGTTTGTGCCCAACTACTATGCAGTTAACGCCCTGGCCTCGGATGCGGAAAAAAAGCTGGCTTACGATTTCCTTGTATGGCTTAACACCTCCGCCGAGGGGCAAAAGTTTCTGGTCAACGACTTTGCCTTTATCCCCTACAATGCCGATCCGGCCACAACCACGGTACCCAATTCCCTGGGTAATTCAATCATCGGTTACATGAAAACCGGAGACATCATCGCCGCTCCCTACCATGGCGCTCCTGCTTCCTGGTCCGGAGACGTGGTGGGCCTTAAGCTGATGGAAACCTACCTTACCAAAGCTGCCTGGACCGAGGCAGATTATGAAGCTATCGCCGATTATGCGGTGAACGAGTGGCTTAAGCTTAAGTAAACGATTTTGTTTCTTCGCCATTTCCCCCCGCATCTGCGGGGGGAAATGAGTTGCCCCCGCTTACGGGGGAAATGAGCTTCCCTGCGCTTGCGGGGGGAAAGGCCTTTGTATTCGCGGACAGGAGGTGTGCATGAATATCTACAAGAGGTGGTTTTGGATTTTTGTTTTTCCCTCGCTGCTGCTCTTTGTATTTGTTATTGTCCTTCCCTTTGTTATGGGACTCTTTAATTCTTTTGCGGCATGGCGGGGAACGTATTACTTCGATCCATCCACCGGAAGCCGGGCTGCATCGGCCTTTAATTCTTTTGTTGGTATCACCAACTACAAGGCGGCCTTTAAGGATGAACGCTTTATCCGGGCGCTGTGGTACACCCTGCGGTATACGGCGCTGGCGGTAATCTCCATTAATGCCGCCGCCCTTTGTATGGCTATTCTTGTAAACCGTGTTGTCCGGGGCGCGGGGCTCTTTAGAACCGCCTACTTTCTTCCCAATATGCTGGGAGGCCTGGCGTTGGGTTTTATCTGGCAGTTTGTATTCCAGATCATCTTTACCGATATTCTCTTTGGCCCCGAAGGGATCCTCCATGTTGAGTTTCTCCGGTACATGACCCAGGATTCGGTTAAGGCCCTTTTTGCCCTGGCCCTGCTTAATACCTGGCAGACCGCCGGATACATGATGATCATTTATATTGCCGGGCTTAACAATATTCCGCGGGACCTCTATGAAGCGGCAAGCATAGACGGGGCAAGTCCCTGGCTTACCTTTAGAAAAATCACCGTACCCATGTTAATGCCTTCGTTTACCATTGTATTCTTTATGACCCTGGCAAACAGTTTTAAACTGCTGGATCAAAACGTGGCCCTTACCGATGGTGAATTTAATACCCGTATGCTGGCCATGCAGATCCTGCGGACCGTTAAGGACACCACTCCGCCCGATTATGGCAAGGCCCAGGCCCAGGCGGTGATCTTTTTTATCATGATCGCCGTAATCACCCTGACCCAGGTTGGCATTACCAAAAAACGGGAAATGGAGGCCTAGTATGGAAAACTACTTTTTACGAAAACGTATTGGTTTGGTGTTGACCTATACGGTGCTGGTCCTTATGACGATTTATACTCTGGCGCCCCTTTGGTTTTTGTTTGTTAATTCCTTTAAGGGCCAGGCAGAGATAATCGACGATCCTTTGGGACTTCCGGCCAGCTTTAACCTGGCGTACATCCAGCGGGCCATGGGCGAAATTCACTTTTTTAAGGCCCTGGGTGTTACGGTGCTTATCACCTTTGTATCGGTGGGCCTTATCGTGCTTATCTCTTCCATGGCCGCCTGGCTTATGGTACGGTGCAAAACAAAAGTCTCGGGTTTGCTTTTTATGGTTTTTGTAGCGGCCATGCTGATCCCTTTCCAGGCGATCATGTATCCGTTAATTCAGTTCTTCGACACCATGGGCCTTAAAAACACCGGAGGCCTTATTTTAATGTACGGCGGTTTTGGTCTTTCCATGTCGGTATTTCTGTACCACGGTTTTGTCAAAGGCGTTCCCCTGGGTATTGAAGAAGCGGCCTTTATCGACGGCTGTAATGTGTTCCAGATTTTCTTTCTTATTGTAATGCCCCTCCTAAAATCCATTACCGTAACCGTGGTGGTACTCAACGCCATGTGGATCTGGAACGATTATCTTTTGCCTTTCCTGGTGATCGGCAATTCATCCAGTAAAACCCTGGTGCTGGAACTGTACTTTGCCCGGATAACCGCCGGCCAGTTCGGCAATCCCTGGCAGTTGATTTTTCCTGCGGTTTTTGTGTCTATCATTCCCATTGTGGCGGTGTTTCTTTTTCTCCAGAAATTTATCGTTAAGGGAATCAGCGACGGGGCCATTAAAAGCTGATGTACGAAAGCCGTCCCCGTTATGCCGGCATACTCTTCCACATTACCTCGCTGCCCGGTCCCTATGGTATAGGGGACCTGGGCAAACCCGCCCGGGATTTTGCGGATTTTCTTGCGGCCGCCGGAGTCTCTCTCTGGCAGATCCTTCCCTTGGGTCCCACCGGTTACGGTAATTCCCCCTACGCCGCCCGGTCCTCCTTTGCGGGAAACGAACTGCTCCTTTCGCCGGAAATCCTTGCCGCCCAGGGACTGCTCACGGAACAGGATCTGGCGGAACTGCAAAAAACGCTGAGAGGAAATACCGGAGCCGGTGCCGCCGGCGCAGATGCCGGAACTGACACGGCGGTTGATTACGGGCTGGTTGAAGAACACAAGCTGCCGTTTTTAAAAAAAGCGGCCCGTCATTTTGTGGAAGCTCCCGCCAAAGCTTCTTCGCTTGTGTCCAACAGGCCCGATTCAACAGGCTTTGCCGAATTTTGCCGTCGGGAAGCCTACTGGCTTGATGACTATGCCCTGTTCCAGGTGCTGTGCGCCCGTTATGGGGATGCCCGGTGGCACACGGTTTGGGACAGCGCGCCGGCACAACGGGAAAAGGCCGCTCTGGATAAACTAAGGGAAGAAAACACGGCGGAGATTCTTGAATGGAAGACGCTGCAGTACTTTTTTGAATGTCAGTGGCAGGATCTTAAGGCCTATGTAAACAGCAAGGGAATCCGCATTATCGGGGATATTCCTATTTTTGTTGCCCCCGACAGCGCCGATTCCTGGACTCATATCGATCTTTTTAAAACCAGACCCGATGGAAAATATTCAACGGTTTCCGGGGTGCCGCCGGATTATTTTAGTCCCACAGGCCAGCTTTGGGGTAATCCCGTTTATGACTGGGAAAAAATGAAAGCCGGTGGTTTTTCCTGGTGGATAGACCGCATCAGGCGGCTCCTTTCCCAGGTAGATATGTTCCGTATCGATCACTTCCGGGGTTTTGACGCATACTGGGCTGTACCTGCGGATAATGTCACGGCGGAACAGGGGACCTGGGAACCGGGTCCCGGCAGTGTTTTTTTTGAGGTTCTCAAAAAAAACCTGGGTAAACTCCCTGTGCTGGCGGAGGACCTTGGTTTTATGACCGAGGGAGTAAAACAGCTCCGGGACAGCCAGGGTTTTCCGGGAATGAAGGTCTGCCAGTTTGGTTTTGAAGATATGAAAAACGGCAAACTTCCAGCCCGGCATTTTTTTCTTCCCCATAATTACAGTTACCCCTGGGCGGCTTACACGGGTACCCATGACAACAATACCACCGCCGGATGGTACAGCGCCCTGGCTCCGGCGGATAAGCGCACCGTTGCGGCCTACCTTAACTGCGGCCCCGGAACGGCAAAATCAGGACCAGCCGTTTCTTTGGCAAAACCTGACGAAATTGCCTGGGCGATGATCCGCGCGGTCATGGCTTCCCATGCGGAATATGCGATCTTCCCCCTGCAGGATCTTCTTGGTTTAGGCGCGGAAGCCCGGATGAATACCCCCGCTACCTGTAACCGGGAAAACTGGTCCTGGCGGCTTTCCTCTGGTACTGCGGGAATTGCGGAAAGCCTTAACCCGCTGGCCGGACGTTTTGCGGAACTTGTTTCGCTCTATAGCCGGGGTCTAAATTAAAGACTATCATATAGGTAAGGAGTACACCATGAAAAACAAAACAGCAGCAGTTTTCCTTGCCCCTATCCTTTTATTATTGGTCATGACTGTTCTTTCCTGTGCCGGTGATGCATCAGCCAGAGCGGATGATGAAACCGCTTTCAGCGATATCCAGGGAAAGGAATGGATTCTGGAAGAAGTACGGAGTCCCGCCGGAACGGTACGGATGGACCGGAAAAAACTTGAGGCCGACGGCATGGGCGGGGTCTATACCCTTAGTTTTGCGGATCGTCTTAGCGGTATGGGTGCTCCTAACCGTTACTTTGGTCCCTATACGGCGGGTGCCGGTAAGGCCCTTACCATAGGCGAACTTGCCAGTACCATGATGATGACCATCAAAGAACCTGACGGCTTAAAGGAAAAAGACTATTTTACCTATCTAAGTAATGTTACCCGCTGGGATCTCCGGGGAGGAAAACTGGAACTCCACAGCTCCGCCGGGACAGTTTTGGTTTTTGCAGGTAAGTAAGGTTTATTATTTATTATTGGCAGTATGACAAAAAATCTTACCGTTGGTAGTCCGGCGCTTCTTATTGTTTCATTTACTATTCCTCTCCTCATTGGGAACCTCTTCCAGCAATTTTACAATATGGCGGATACCTTTATTGTTGGCAGAACCATCGGGGTATCGGCTTTGGCAGCGGTAGGTTGTACCGGAAGTCTGATGTTCCTAATCCTGGGTTTTGTCATGGGTTTTAGTTCGGGAACGTCAATTATTACTGCCCAGCGTTTTGGTGCTTCCGACAATGCCGGGGTCAGGCGGAGTTTTGCTGTCAGCATCGTTCTTAATGCCCTTATGGCCCTGGTTCTTATGGCCATTAGTGTTCCCTCCACCCGGTTTTTGCTTTCCCTGATCAGAACCCCGGCAGAAATTATTGACGGCGCCTATGACTACATTATTGTGATCTTTTGGGGAATACCGGCGGTGGTTTTATTCAACCTGCTTTCCAATGTGATGCGCGCGGTGGGCGACAGCCGGACTCCGCTGGTGTTTCTTGTTATTGCCTGTGTGATCAACATTATTCTGGATTATGTGTTAATCCTTGTATTCCACATGGGAACCGCCGGGGCGGCCTATGCCACGGTTATTGCCCAGCTTGTTTCGGCCCTGCTTTGTGTATTGTACATCGTCAAAAAACTGCCCCTTCTTACCATAAAAAAAGAAGACTGGCGTTTTGAAAAGGGAGAACTGTGGGTTCACCTTAAGGTTGCCTTTCCCATGGGTTTTCAATTAAGCATCATCGCCATCGGCGTGGTAATTATTCAGTTTGCCCTTAACGGCCTGGGGACCACTGCGGTGGCGGCTTTTACCGCCGCCCAAAAAATTGATATGGTGGCGACCCTGCCCATGTCGTCCTTTGGGGTAACCATGACAACCTATACCGCCCAGAATTACGGCGCCCGCAAATACGGCAGAATCAAAAGCGGCTGCCTGCAGTGTTCCCTTATTTCCGGGGCCTTTAGTATTTTTATGGGCCTTCTTTTTGTATTTACCGGCAGGTCTTTTGCGGCTCTCTTTATCGGCGCCGACACAGCGGCGGTTGATCTGGCCCAGGTGTACCTGGTGATTAACGGTTCCTGTTATGTGATCCTGGCGGTGCTTTTTATTTTCCGCCAAACCCTGCAGGGTCTGGGGGACAGTGTGGTACCCACCGTGGCGGGCATTATGGAATTGGTGATGCGGAGTTTTGCCGCCCTCTTTCTTTCTGCGCCCTTTGGTTTTGCCGGTATCTGTTTTGCTTCTCCCCTGGCGTGGCTTGGTTCCTGCGTTCCCCTGGTAATTGCCTTTGGTTTTACTATCCGGAAGCTTACCCGGAAGTCCCTGGCCGAACGGCGCGCATAATCATCACATCCCCCGCATTAAGGCATTTTACGGCGGCATCGGCAATCCGTTTAAGCGGAGCAGGGCCTATACCCGCCGCCAGGCCTCCCCAGGTTTTTACCCGCTCCACGGTAAAACCCGCATTTTCCAAAAGTTTCCGCAGGGTTTTTATCGAAAAAAGATAAAGATGATCAAAGATAGCGGATCGCCAGTCGGCGCCAAAAAGTTTTGCCTGGAAGCCTCCGATATTGGGAGTGGTTACCAAAAAGCTGCCGCCGGGTTTACAGATGCGGTATATTTCCCGGACAAAACTTCCCGGATCGTTTAGATGTTCAATAAGGTGGGATGCAAGGATAAGGTCAAACTGTTGGGGAGCAAAATGGTTAGCTTCCAGGGGAAGGCTGCTTACTTCCAGTCCCCGCCTGCGGCAGCAGGCAGCCTGGGGGCCGGAAATTTCTACCCCCTGGACCGCCCAGCCCCGGTCCCGGAGTTTAGCGAGCAGCGCCCCGGTGGCGCAGCCAATGTCCAATACCGCCGGATTATGCACCTTCGAAAAAAGTCTTTGTTCCAGATTAAAAAAGCCCGCATCCCGTAAGCCCAGTTCCTGGAGCTTAAGGAATGCCGCTTCGTTTGCTTCTTCGTATGCCAGGTAATCGCCGCCATGGCCGGCAAGAGATGTTTCTGTTCCGCCATAACGGAGGGTTACTGCAGCGGGGTTTGGCTGGGGGTTTATCTGGATAAGGCCGCAGTGTTTGCAGCGGACATAGGTAAAACCGGCGGCGGATTTTTTGTCCAGGGAAGCGGAACAGCTAAAATGGAAAACAAAATCATTTCCGCCGCAGAGGGTACAGGGTATAAGCCGTGTTTCTTCCGCCGTAACCGGGGTGGACCAGGTTTTTACCGCCATAACAACAAGCAATTACACGGTTAGTCGATGGTAAGACGGTAGGTGACACTGCGGCTGTTTCCCGCCATGTCGCTGGCTTCTATCACCATGGCGGCCTGTCCCCGGTTCAGGCGGATTTCTCCCAGGCCAAAACCGCGGGGATCGTAAACACCTGCGGCGTCTTTAATCCCATTGCGGTATACCATCCGTTTTCCCTGCCGGGAAACGAGGGTTTCAAAACTCAGTGTTCCCGCTTCTGCGCCGTTGATGGAACAGCTGATGCGGTTGGGGGTCAAGCTTTCCCCGCCGGAAATAATGTCCGAAGCATCTACAAATACCGAATAAAGCCCCTGGGGAATGCGCTGGATGACGGCGGGGTTATAGGGAGTTCCCCCGGTACTGCGGAGTTCTACCTGGCGTATCACAGGCGGGGTAGTGTCTTCTATTCCGGCGATAAGTACCTGGGGGTTTACCCAGCGCCGTTCCCGGCGGTCAAAGATGGCAAAGTAAAGGCCGCTTTGTTTTGCCCAGCCGGAACTGCCCGCGCTTGCCAATACGGTACTTTTTTCTACCATGGTGGGAATCTGTGCGCTGTGGTTTTCTTCATAACGGCTGTAGATACCAACCATATTGTCGCCGTGATCTACTGCCAGCCAGGAACCAAGGGGCGAGGGGAGCTGCGACGAAGGATGTTCCGGATCGCGGACAAAGATTAGCTTTCCTACATCGGCGGCGTACACCGGCCCTGCGGCGGCGAAGGAATTACCCAAAAGAGGAATACCCGCATCATTGCTGCCAAAGTTTGCAATAAGCCGTCCTTCCCGGACTGGCCAATCCATGGCAAACACAAACAGCGAAACAAAAAAACAAACCAACAGCGCGCCGTATTTTTTGGTCATTCTCATCTCCTGTCCAGGGTAAAGGAAGTTAGGGTTTTCCCGCCGCCGATGTAGAGTTCCCTTCCACGGCGGGTAAGAAAAACATTTTCACTTTTAAAGGGAACGTTTAAAAGCTCCGTACCGGGAAGTTTAAGCGCCACAAGACGTTTTTCCTTTTTGCCGGGATTTCCGGTAATATAAAAGAACAGCCCGTTTCCCCCTTCTTCGTCCAGGACTTCAAGCCTCCCGGAGAGGGGCAGGGTAAGGGTAGAACGGGAATTGACATCGTAAATTCCCAGACCCGTTTCCTGTTCAAAAACTACCCGGCTGTCGTTTTCGATAAAGGCCATCTGCACTTCCCTGCGGAAACCTTCGCCGGAGAGGAATTCATGAAAGGTTATCCGGTAATCGTTATTGCCGTACCATTCAAAAAAAAGAAAACGCTGTTTGTCGATCCCCGAAATAACAGCCAGTTTAGATCCGTCCCTGGAAATACGGCAGCCCAGAATTACCGGGATTTGCGAAGCCCCCGGCGGATAGGACGGAAACACCGGCTTTCCTTCTTTATCCAAAAGGTCGATCATCCCGTCCAGGGTACCGGTAAGCACATACCCTCCGGCGGCATCAATGCAGGTAAGGGGCGCTTCATAGTCGTAACGCCAGCGGACCGTTCCATCCTGGTTACGTTCTTCCAGCGAGGTTTGGTCTTTGCTTAAAAGAAAAATTCTCCCGTCCATAAAAAGGGGATAACCCGAAGGATTTTCCAGCAGTATGGTATCATCTGTCCGGGGAATCCGGATGTTTAGTTCATTGGGAACGGTTTCATATTCCGCCCAGTATCCGGCGGAAAGGGAAACGGCCTTTTCCTGTTTACGGTTAAGGATTAGCTTTCCATCCCGGTCCACATAACCAAAGCGGTCCCCC
>BNVB01000038.1 GCA_025997795.1 Spirochaetia bacterium
CCTGTTCTATTTTTTCGATTTCCAGACAGGGAAGGTTATCCCTGTTGCAATAGAGGACGAAGTAAAAACTGATTACCTCATCTACGCCATGTCAGTTATCGTTGCCAGGGCTCTGCCGGATGTTCGGGACGGCCTTAAGCCGGTACACCGCAGGCTGCTCTATTCCATGGACGATCTGGGACTGCGGCCCACTGCGGCTACAAAAAAATGCGCCCGTATCGTCGGCGATACCATGGGTAAGTACCATCCCCATGGGGATTTTGCCCTCTACGATGCCTTGGTCCGCATGGCCCAGGACTTTTCCCTCCGCTACCCGCTGGTTCAGGGCCAGGGCAACTTTGGCTCGGTAGACGGCGATCCTGCGGCGGCCATGCGTTATACCGAGGCAAGGCTTTCCAGGCTTGGCGATGAAATGCTTGCCGACCTGGGAAAGGAAACGGTGGACTTTGCCCCCAACTTTGACGAATCCCTTTCGGAGCCGACGGTACTGCCCTCAGCGTTTCCAAACCTCCTCGTAAACGGATCCAGCGGTATTGCCGTAGGCATGGCCACCAACATGGCCCCCCACAACCTGGTGGAAGTCTGCGAGGCAGTCTGCGCCTGCATTGATGACCCGGAAATTTCCATAGATGCCCTGGCGTCCTTTGTGCAAGGGCCGGACTTTCCCACCGGGGGAATTATTTTTGGCCGCCAGGGCATACGGGACGCATTCAGGACCGGCCGGGGAAAAATCCTTGTCCGGGGCAAGTTTATCATAGAAACCGGCAAGGGCGGGAAAGAGTTAATCGTTTTCACCGAGATCCCCTACGGGGTGAACAAAAAACTGCTGCTGGAACGGATAGGTCTTTTGGTTAAAGAAAAGGTTATCGACGGCATCGCCAGCTTTAACGATGAATCCGACCGGGAAGGTATGCGGGTGGTTATTGAACTTAAGCGGGGGGCGATCCTTAAGGTAGTGCTGAACCAGCTTTTTTCCAATACGTCACTGCAAACCACCTTTGGAATTATAAACCTGGCGCTGGTAAACAGCAGGCCCAAATGCCTTAACCTTAAGGAACTTATCCATTATTTTGTGGAACACCGGATTGATGTGGTAACCCGCCGGACCCGCTACGACCTCCGCAAAGCGGAAGAGCGGGCCCACATTCTGGAAGGGCTTGTTATTGCCCTGGCAAACATCGACGAAGTGGTGGCGATCATCAAGGCAAGCCGGGACATCGCCGCTGCCCGGGAAAAACTGCAGCAGCGTTTTGGCCTTTCGGAAATTCAGGCCCAGGCCATTGTGGACATGCGGCTGGGACGCCTTACCAGTCTGGAAATCGAAAAAATAGAACAGGAACTGGCGGAACTTAAAGTTCAAATTGCCTACTATAAATCCCTTCTGGAAGATCAGCAAAAATTGCTGGGGGTAATCAAAGACGAAATCCGGATTATCTCGCAAAAATACGGCGACAAACGGCGGACCGAAATTGTCGCCGGAGAAGTGGAAAACATCAACATCGAGGATCTTATCAAAAAAGAAGAGATGATGATCATCATCTCCAATCTGGGTTATGCCAAACGGGTACCCGTTTCTGCTTACCGGAACCAAAGCCGGGGCGGCAAGGGCATGCAAAGCGCCAAACTGGCGGAAGACGATTTTGTAAAACAGATCTTTGTGGCTTCCACCCACGAACACATTGTCTTTATCACCAGCGCCGGTAAGGCCTACTGGATGAAGGTCCACGAACTGCCCGAAGGAAGCCGGACCTCCAAGGGAACCCACATCAAGACCCTGCTTACTGTTTCACCCAATGAAGAAATTACCGCCATCGTGTCCCTTAAGGATTTTTCCGATACCCAATTCCTCTTTATGGGTACCGCCCGGGGGGTGGTCAAAAAAGTTACCACCAGTGAATTCAGCAATGCCAAAACCCGGGGTATCATTGCCATTAAACTGGATGAAGGGGACAAGCTTGTCAGCGCCCTCCTTACCGGCGGCAGCGACGAAGTGGTGCTTATCTCCAGAAGCGGCCAGGCCCTGCGGACACACGAAGACCAGGTGCGCCCCATGGGCCGTTCCAGCCGAGGCGTTTCGGGGATCAAGCTGGGCAGCGGCGATGAACTGGTTGGTGTTCTCCGGGTTGACCAGGAGTCCAACCATGAACGGATGTTGATTATCTCCGAGTACGGTTACGGCAAGCGGGTGGACTTTACCGAGTTCAGCGCCCACGGCCGCGGTACCGGGGGCCAGAAAATCTATACGGTAACCGACAAAACCGGCGAGATCGTCGGCTGTGTTACGGTATTGGATAACGAAGAAATTATGTGCATCACCAGCCAGGGCAAATCCATTAAACTTAAAGTTGACGGAATCCGGGTCATGGGCCGCAGCGCCCAGGGTGTGCGGATTCTTACCATTGATAAGCCCGACTTTGTTATTGGCGTAGATCGTATTGTCAAAGAAGAAGACAGCGGAGAGGAGGAATAAAAATGAGTGATTACCAACCCAGAGAAAAAGCCCCCGATGAAGCTTTTTGTTCATCATGCGGTGCCATTATCAAAAAAGAGGCGGAAATTTGTCCCAAATGCGGTGTACGACAGAAAACCGTATTTGCCAACCGGGACATAAACACAAACTGGCTTGTTCTGCTGCTCTTGTCTGCTTTTTTGGGCGGAATTGGCGTAGACCGGTTTTATGTTGGCAAAATCGGTACCGGTATACTAAAACTTATTACCTTTGGCGGCCTTGGTGTTTGGTGGCTGATTGATTTGATTATGATTGTCTGCGGAAAATTTACAGACTCAAAGGGAAACATCATAACTATAAGGAATTAGGTAAAGTGCAGCAAAATGCAGGCGCTTATTAACGTACCGGCAGAATGAAGCAGACACTGGTAATCGGCTCCACCGTGGTGGATGTGCTTTTGGGTATACCCAGGATTCCCCTTCGGGGAGAGGATGTAAACATCACTTCCCTGGAATACCGCCCTGGGGGCTGTGCCTACAATGTGTACAAAATACTCCGCCGTTTTGACACTCCCGCGCTGCTCTGTTCCCCTGTAGGGTCGGGAGTTTATGGCCGTATGGTACGGGAGTATCTGGCAGCGGAGGGGGTAAATCCCTTTGTAAATCTGGAAGAAGAAAACGGCTGTTGTTATTGCCTTGTGGAAAACGACGGCGAGCGGACTTTTTTGTCCCACCATGGAGCAGAGTATCTTTTTTCCCGTTCCTGGATGAAGGACCTGGATTATTCCCACATAGACAGTATTTTTATCTGCGGTATTGAAGTAGAAGACCCCACAGGAAGCGAAATTGTTGAATATGTCTGTGAACATCCCCGGCTGGAATTATACTTTGCCCCCGGCCCCCGGATTATGAACATACTACCGGCCCGTTTGGAACAGATCTTTGCCCGCCGCCCGGTAGTACACCTTAACGAAACAGAAGCCCGCGCTTATGCGGGAAGCCTTTCCGGTAAAACTACCGGAAAGGGAGATCTCCCCGGTGTGGAAGAAGCGGCGGAAATACTAACGGGCCGTACCGGCAATACGGTGGTGATCACCCTGGGGGAAGCGGGCTGTTACTACCGCGGGGAGTGGAATGGATGCCGCGGCGGAATGGCGGCGGGTTATGTCCCCGGTATTCCCGTAACAGTCAGGGATACCGTCGGCGCCGGGGACACCCACTGCGGCGCGCTCATCGCTTCCCTTAAACAGGGAAAGAACCTGCGCGAAGCCTGCGAAATTGCCAACAAAACCGCCGCCGCCGTGGTTGGTACCGCGTGTTAGGGTGAATCGTTACTGTTTTTTGTGCTAACCACCTGTGCGTATAATTCTTTAAGTCTTTTTCTTAAATGCACAACCGCATAATGTTTTCGGGAAAGCAGTGTGTTTACCGGAAGACCGGTATTTTTTGCAATTTCTTTAACGGGCATATCGTAATATTCTGTTAATTCAAAAACTTCCCGCTGTTCCGGCGGCAGTTCCAGGGCAGCGGTTTTAATTTCATCCAAAACAAGGGAACGTAAATACGCTGTTTCCGGCGTTTCTTCTTCTCCAAAAATAACGTCGCGGATTTCCTCTATAACAAATTCATCCGCATCTTCATCATAAAAACCCGGCAGTTGAACAGTTTGTTTTTTCTTTTGCCGGTTTATAATAAAATTAGATGCCACACGGTAAAGCCATGCGCTTGTTTGTTCCACGGGTTTTCCAAGTTCATTCACCCGGGTAAACTGGAAAAAAACTTCCTGCAGTATATCCTCGGCATCTTCGGCAAGAGGCACCCGCTTCCGGATAAAATTGGATAATTTTCCCCGGAAAGCGGTAAAGACCTGCGAAACATTATCGTGTTTTTTATTGATTTTCACCATGTTTCCCGCTGGAGCTGTCATCCTGTCCGCGGCCAAACCAAAAATCGCACCCGTGCCGTTTTTTAATTTCTTCAGCAAGGTGATTTCTTTGCTCATCTGTCATGGTGCCCCATCTTTCGCGAAACAGCTTGTCCCGCTCCATAGCCATACGTCCAAAACCGCCGCTTATTCCACCAAATAAAATACGGCAAAGAACCAGCAGCCCAATTGACTGTAACCAGCTTAGTACGGGCAATCCAAAAAGAGCCGGTACAAGCGCGTTCCATAAAAACATGGTTATGGTGCCAAAAATCACCGTGACTGCCAAAAAGGCAGTAAGGGCCAAAAATCTTGAATGTTTTTTCATGATGTAACTCCTTACCTATATAGACAACTTGGGGGTTAAATTATTTTAGAAAAAAATGGTTTTAAATCGAGCCGGTAAAACAGCGTCAAACAGCTAAATCCAATTCCGAACATAGCTGAATTTTTTGGTGTGCCAGATTTTTCGGCCTTCGTATTCCCCGGCGCTTACAAAACAATCTTCCAGTTCTTTGGGGACCGTGTCGTCGGGAAGCTCGCCGGAAATAGTAAGCCGCCCAAGTTCCGCTTTTTTGGCCCCCAGGTGAAAGATAAAGTTAACTGCATCGGAAACAACCGTACCGGTTTTTCCCGGAGGCTTGTACGCTGCCTGTCCATAATGGAGGGCAAAAATAAAATTAACCGGTATGGTAAGATTTAAGGTTTCCAGGGCAGCGAGCGGAGCAGAAACAAGGAGCCGTATGCAGGCTTTTACCGCCGTTTCGGCGCTTTTTGCTTTTGCAGGAAGCAGGAAAAGACAATCCTTGCCGGAATCCATCCAGATAAGACCCTCCGCTTCCTGAAAGTGCTGGTAGAGGTGGGCCAACAAACGCTGGTGCAGCTGGGTATAAGCGGCCTCGCCAAACCTGCTGTTAAGGGCGGTTTTTCCCTGGAGTGAACAGTAAAGGAGATAAAACGGCATGGTCTTGCCAACGGGTATATTTTTCCAGCCGGGGAATTTACCCACAGGCAGTTTTATTCCTGTTTTGGGAAGTCCCGCGGCATCCATTCCACTCCCCGCGGCATCTAAACCCGCGGTTTTTGCAGCGGTTCCGGCGGTTTCGGGCGGAAGCGTCCGGGACAAGGCGGAACGCCAGGAAACAGCGCTTTGCAGGCGCTGGGGAGTCACCGATTTAAGCGCCGCAGGACCCAGATAATCCGAAGCGCCTTCAAAAAAACATCCGGCGGGATCTTTTACCATTCCTTTGGGATCAATAATTCCCCAGGGGCCGTTTTTACAGCGCTTTTTTAGCTGGGTCAGCGCCTTTTTGGCATCCGCTGCAGTCAAACCGGAAATATCCAGGTAGGAAATATCGCCGCTGCCGGGGCTGTGTTTGGACAGCGCCGCCACAGCGCCAAACATGGTTTCTTTTTTAAAGATACCCTTTAGGGCGGTTTCTTTTTTGGTAAATATATAAATCATGACCGCTCCTGATTTACCTGGTATATCCGGTATTTTTCGGCAGACACATTCTTTTCAAGGCTAAAAATATTAAGCAAAGCCTGATCCTGGGTTACCGCCAGACTGTTGGAAATAACCATGGAATTGGGAACCGCCGCTTTGGACTCCAGGGTAATGGCTTTTTTTACCGTATCCTCTTTAAGACATTCGCTTTCGCTTTCGGAATAAACCACATGACCCGAATGAACAGAAAGGCGTATTTTGATTTCCGAGTTCAGGGGATTAGCGGTTTTGTTGTACAAAAACAGTTCGTTAAGAATATCCATGCCTGCAAAAATAGCCATGCGGCTGTAACTGCCAAGCATAAACGCCCCCAATGCGCCGTCTCCCTCCCAGGTCCACAGGCGGCCCAGCCGGGATACTACCGCTTTGGTAACAATTTTCCGCAAATCGCCATAGGCCTTTTCTATCTGGGGCCGGGGATTTTCTTTAACCAGGATAGAGTTACCCGCAATGTCCAGGCGCAGTACCGCCATCTGCCGTTCATCGCCGTCATACAGGCGGCCCCAGTTCCGGGTAATCCGTTCCCGCTGGTTTTCAAAAAATTGGCTTGTGGTGTTGTCATAACTGTACCCCACATTAATCACGTCCCCTATCACATCGTCCAGACCCCGCA
This sequence comes from Spirochaetia bacterium, assembly GCA_025997795.1. Taxonomy (GTDB): domain Bacteria; phylum Spirochaetota; class Spirochaetia; order Treponematales; family Breznakiellaceae; genus BNVB01. The sequence goes on from BNVB01000038.1 coordinate 6,493, forward strand.
GGCTATAACGGCGGCCCATGTAACCTTCAGAATTAATTTTTATAAGTACTTCTACAAAATCTACATAGTATCCGTCCTGCAGCATATCCGTAGCGATACGGCTGGCCGCATCCTGATTGGCAATGGGATGCCCTGCGGGATAACCGCTCTTTTCATAAATGTCATAATCCGGATAGACCATTTTGGCAAAACGGACCATATCTGCCACCGAAAGCGAAGTGTATAGACATTTGCGGCAAAATCTTGAGGAAAAGTTTGCGACACTCATACAAAAGAGTTTACCACGAAAGGAAAAAAAATTATAGTATTGTATGGCGAAAATTCAGATTTTTTTGGCGGTTTTTCCGTCCCTTGCCTCATCGGCTTTGATCATCCTGGCTATGTTCCTTTTTTCCGGCTGTTATACCCTTAAACAGGGAAATACCATGCTGGGTTACCTGGGCCATGCCATACCCCTGGAAGAGCTATCCGCTTCTGCGGATTCAGATCCGGCAAATACCGCCGCCTTTGTAAAACGGGTGATGGACATACGCCGTTTTGCCATGGAAGAGCTGGGCCTTAAGGAAAGTAAAAACTATACCCGTTATGTGGAGCTGGACCGGGATTACCTTGCGGCGGTTGTTTCCGCCTGTGCGGCAGATTCGTTTACCCGCCATGAATGGCGTTTCCCCGTTGTGGGAACCGTTCCCTACAAAGGTTTTTTTGACAGCGAAGATGCAAAAAAGGAAGCAGCCCGGCTTAAAGCAGAAGGTCTTGATGTGTGGATACGCGGTGTCGATGCATTTAGCACCCTGGGCTGGTTTCGGGATCCCCTCTATTCGTACATGAAAAACTATACCGATTACCAGTTGGCAGATCTTATCATCCATGAACTGCTCCATGCCACGGTGTTTGTCCGGGGTCGGGTTCAGTTTAACGAACAACTGGCGGAATTTGTTGGTACCCAGGGCGCACGTTTGTACATAGAAAGCCGTTACGGAACCGGTTCCGGTGAGTACCAATCCATCGACCGCAGCGCTGCCGATGGACTGGCATTCCGCCGTTTTCTTTCTGAACTTGGGGCCGAACTTGAAACTCTCTACAGCCGGACGGATCTGAACCGGGAGGCAAAACTGGCGGAAAAAGAACGGATTATCAAAGCGGCCCAGGAGCGGTTTGACCATGAATATGAAACCCGTTTCCAGAGTGATAATTACCGGGGTTTTGCCAAACTTCCGGTGAACAACGCATATCTGGATCTGTACCGCCTCTACAACGAAGAGGATAATTTTTTTGCCGATTTGTACGAGGCCATCCCAGACAGCCCGCCGGAGGGCGATGATCCCGGCATCCGGCGGCTCCGGACCTTTATAGCGGCGGCTGCGGTTCTTAATAATTCCCGCGAAGCCCGGAAGGATCCCCGCTCTGTGTTACAGGCTGCCTTGGTCTTATAAGTTACTTCCACTCTTCCAGCGATTCCCGCATAAAGCGCGCCACATCCATGCCGTATACTTCCTGTAATGGCCTGCCGGAAAAAACTTCCGCCCCAGGACCGCTGGCGGCGATTTGGCCCTCCGCCATAAGAGCTGCACTTTTACTGTAACGGCGTGCCAGGTTCAAGTCGTGAAGTACGGCAATAACAGACCGGTCTGTTAGACTGGTCTGTTTGCCGCTTACCCATTCTGCCAGGTAGTCCAGAAGGCCCAGTTGGTGTTTCAGGTCCAGGTGATTCGTCGGCTCGTCCAGAAGGATAATCCGGGGTTCCTGGGCCAGGGTCCGAGCCAGGAACACCCGCTGGAGCTGGCCGCCGGAAAGTTCACTAATCGACCGGTTCCGCAGATCGGCAAGGCCCAGGGTATTAAGGGTTTCTTCTACCACCACCCGGTCTTTTGTTTCAGGGCCGCCGGACCAGCCTTTGCTGTGGGCATAACGGCCCATGGTTACTGTTTCGTAGACCGTGTAGGGAAAATACAATGGAGAAACCTGGCCTAAAAGGGCGATATGCCGGGCCAGTTCTTTACGGGAAAAAGCGGCGGTTTCTTTACCGGTAATTGCGTCGGTGTTCCGGCTGTGCAAAGTAACGCTGCCCCGAAATGGCAGCAGCCGGGCGATGGCCTTAAGGAGGGTACTTTTTCCGCAGCCGTTGGACCCGGCGATGCAAAAAAATTCCCCGGCCTTTACGGTAAGGTTAATGCCCCGCAGTACATCTAAGCCGCCGTAACCGCAGCAGAGGTTCCGTATTTCCAGCATTACCCGGACCCTCCGCTTTGTGTCCCGGACCGCCGAAAATACACCCAGGCAAAAAAGGGCGCGCCGATTAATGCGGTGATCGCCCCCACGGGAAGTTCCGCCGGGGAGATGAAAAAACGGGCCGCCAGGTCCGAAGCGGCCATGAGGATTCCTCCAAGAAGGAAGGCAAGGGGAATTCCATGGCGGTGGCCGGAACCGGTAATCCGCCGGGCTGCATGGGGGGCAATAAGATCCACAAAACCAATGGCCCCGCTTAAGGCAACTGCCGCTCCGGTAAGCAGGGCGGAAAAAAAGAACAGCCGTTTCCGCACCGGGGCGGCATCCACTCCCATGGACCGGCCTTCATCTTCGCCAAAGGAAAGAATGTCCAGTTCCCTGGTACACATAAGAATTCCTCCCATTCCCACCACAAGAAAAGGAAGTAAAAGCCGTACATGGGCCCAGCCCCGGAGGGCAAAACTTCCCAACTGCCAAACCAAAAGATTTTTCAGTTCTTCGCGAAACAGCGAGAGCAGGGTAACCAGAATGGCGTTGACAAAAAGCGAAAAGACCATCCCAAAAAGAATAATTGTATTATTGGAAAGAGATCTGTCCAGCCGGGCCGCCAGGGCAATTACAATAAACACCGTTCCCAGGCCAAACACAAAACCGACCAGCGGCAGGGCAAATCCTCCCAGGGTTAGGCCGCAGATCATAACCAGCGCCGCTCCCAGGGAAGCGCCGGAAGAAATGCCCAGGATGTAGGGAGAGGCCAGTTGATTTTTCAGTACCGATTGAAACACCATGCCGCTGACCGCCAATGATCCGCCGGTCAAAAATGCAAGGATAGTCCGGGGCAGCCGGAGTTCCCAAATGATGGCGGCCAAGCGGGGATCTGTTTTTACCGGAAGCCCCCGCAGCTTGGCCCAGATTACTCCCAGCGTTTCTGCCGGGTTAATGCCGGAACTTCCCAAAGAAGCGCCGGCAGAGAGGGCGGCCAGAGAAATAAGCGCGGCGATGGCGAGTTTTTTATTCTTCTTCATAAACCGCCGCTCTCATTTGAGACAGGGCCAACACAATAAACTGGGACGGCCGGGAAGCCCAGTTGCTGTTTACGGTGTATATGCGGTTTTGTTGTACCGCATTGATCGTCTGGAACCCCGGCCGCCGTTTTAGTTCCGCCGTTGTATCTTCTCTATCCCGGAGACTTCCGCCGGAATTCGTCATGGTAAAAATCACATCGGGATTGGCCCGGATAATTTCTTCGGCGCCGGGGGTAAACCACCCTGAAACATTCGCAAAAATATTCCGCGCCCCGATAATTTCAATCATCTCGTTAAGATAGGTGCCGCGGCCAAAGCTTACCATATTGGGAGCAGGGGTTATTTCAAAGTACACCCTTTTTTTATCCGCTTCGGCAATGGTCCGCCCTTGGGCAGTTAAACTTTCTATGGCTTCCCGCATTTCGCGGATCATTGTTTCTCCCCGGTCACTTACTCCCAAAGTTTCGGCAATCAGGGCAATGTCGCGGTAAATCCCTTCAATGCTATTGCTGGTTGGTATCTGGACCACCCGGATACCCAGGCGGTCCAGAAACTTAAAAGGCGTACCGTCATCCCCATTGGTATTGATCTCGTTGGTCAGGATAATGTCCGGTTCCAGTCCGGCAATAACTTCAAAGTTGGGGTAAAAAAAATCTATTTCCGGAAGATCCTTGTTTATTCCCGCCACATCCCTGGAATATTTATCCACCGCTACCAGCCTGTCTCCCAGTCCAAGGCCTGCGATTATTTCCGTATTTGACGGAGCAGCGGAAATGATTCTGATGGTTACGCCCTGGGAAGAATCCCCCGCAGGAAATGTATCCATTCCTGCGGGGGACAAAGTTTCCCCTTTACCGGTACAGGCTGCCGCTAAAAGGAGCATGAGCGGCAGCATCGGCATTAGTACACGGTAAGGTTTATGCATGGCTAAAACCGGTATGACAGCAAAACGTTTATGGAACGGCCGTCTGCGGGGTAAAGCGTATATTGCCATACCGCCGGTGATGTATAGGTATTGTAATAGGCAGTTCCATAAGCCGCATACCGGGTGTCCAGCAAATTTTTCCCGGTGATCTGCAGGGTAAGGCGCTTGTTGTTTTTGTCCAGCACAAAACGTACCCGCATACCCAGTAAAAAATAAGGATCCATGGTGTCTGCTTTGTTGGCAAAATCCTGGCCATAATAACAAGCGCTTACATATTCAAGGTCCGGACCAAAACCAAGCTTAGCTTCTCCACAAGGAAGGTACGCCATTAAACTTCCGTAGATTTTTTGCTCGGGAACCATCGGAACACTTTTGTCTTTATTGCCGCCGCCGGCAAAGATTGCACTTACAAACGAATAGGAAGTATCAATGGAAAGCCAGGTAATTGGCATCAAACTTATGCTGACATTCGTACCAAGACGCTGGGTTTTATCCATGTTTTCATTGGCATTTGTGGTATTGTTATAAGCGATCTCGTCTTCCAACTGCATAAAAAACAAATTGGCGCTAATATCCAGCATAGTTCCAAAGCGGTATGCCGTTCCTGCTTCTACATTAAAACCCTTCTCCGGTTTCAGGTTACTGTTGAATTTCCCTGAGTAAACCTCGGCCAATTCATCTACAAAGGGATAACGAAACAGGCTTGCATATTTGGCGTAGAGTTTTAATTCTTCCAAAGGGTTATAAACAATTCCCCCATCGTACACAAGCGCTGTGAAGGTTTTATTTCCATCCGCTGTACCATCACGATTTTTGGCGCTGATTATGGCGTTGTCAAACCGGACACCCGCCGATACATAAAGGTTTGGCAGGAGAGAAAATCGTGCCGTTACATAGGGGCCTATGGTCCACTCGCTTATTTCAAAGGAGTTGGTTTTTGTTGTATACGCCGGATCAGAATAAATACCGGAACCAAGGCGGGAAAAAGCAATGTCCGCGCCGCCCAGCAAACGCAGGGGTTTGTTGGCAATAGTAAAAGTTACTGAACCTTGCGGCCGGGCTTCCATGGAATGAAGGGTTTTATCGGTGTAAGAGGAATAACTAGCCATATCACTTTTGATGAGTTTCCCCATATATGAAAGGGGCAGATTTAATTCAATGGTATCCGTTGGGAACCACTGCACACCGATACCCCCGCCAAAGTGGCGTTCAGTGTTTTCATCTTTCAAATTTGGTGATCCATAAAAATCCAGCGCCTGTTTTGGATCCTTCTCAAATTCATCTTTACTTAATCCGCCGGGAAGCTGGTAGTACAAATCTGCAAAGAAACCATTAAACGAAATTTTCATGGTTTCGCTGATATTGACATCGGCGCTGCCGGTCAGGTTGACGGTTCTTGCTTCCTGCCGTTCCCGGTAACCCTTTGTACCGGAATGTTCCGCACTTAGGGAAAAATTCCCCCAGGAAAGGGGCTGAAAGTGCGTGAGTGATTCTTTGTTATAGAAAAAACTGCCCCCGGTAAGTGTAACAGCGGTTCGCCGGGAACCGCCCTTTTTGGTGATAATGTTTATCACCCCGCCCACGGCATTGTTACCATATTGAACGCTGGCGCTTCCGTCCAGGATCTCAATGCGTTCAATACTGGTTAATGGTATGGCGTTCCAGTTTAGCGCTTGCATATCCGGGTTGTTCAGCTTGTTGCCGTCTACCAAAACCAGAACCCGGCCATAGGAATTTTCCCCAAAGCCCCGCATGGAAATTGTCTCGGAACCGAGTCCTGCCTGGGCGCCGGAAAAGCGAACCCCGGCTGCTGTTTCCAGCACCCCGGTAATGGAAGCCGCTCCCGATTCGGCAATATCATCCGCAGTAATAACCGTTATCTGGGCGAGAACGGTTTTTACCGCTTCCGGCACTCTGCCCGCAGTAATAACCAGTTCATCGCCGGATTCGCCATAATCAAGGTACTCTTCATCCTGGGCATAGACAAGACCCGCCAGCAGCACGGCTAAAGCAAGAGAAAAAATACGTGTAAAGGAAAACATGATGTACTCCTTCAGGTTCTATCCGCGAAACCTGAAAAAAAATGCCGGTTCCCCAGGGGATCCGGGCATACGGCAAAGTTCCTGGCTTATAGTCTTTTCCATCAAGCGCCAGCAGATGGAAAAGACCAATCACAGTTACGGGATAGCGGAGGATTTACCGGATACGGGATTTTCCGCAGCGGCTCACCCCACTTCCTTTGGAGTATGCAGGTTTAATGTACCACAGGGGGCGGGAAGAATTCTAGTGCCAGTCAAACGCCGCACAATAATAGGTATCGGGGTGGTTAAAAAGGCCGTCGTAAACTTCCATGGCTGCTTCGGGTTTTACCACATGGCTGATAATAGCCCGGGGGTCTATGGATCCGTTTTTAAGGAGGGCAGCAAAACTTGCCAGGTTCCGTTCTATGGATTCGCGGCTGCCTTCTTTTTTGTAAAAAGGATAGCGGCCGTTAAAAGCGCCAATAAGGGTGATCATCTTCATGTGGAGGCGGTTAAAAACCGGGGTGATGTTACAATGGTAATCCGTTCTGGGGGAACCAAGCAAAAGGACCTGGCCGTTCTCGCCGCAGCACATCACCGCGTTGATAATACCTTCGGAACGGCCTGTGGCATCCACCGTTATGTCCGCATCCCCGCCAAAAAATTCCGTTACCGCCTGCACCTGCGTTTTCTCTGCGGCATCCATTCCATCCGCCGCGGCATCCATTCCATCCGCCGCCGCGGCCAAAGCATTATGCAGCCCCGCATTCCGGGCATGGGCCGCCCGGTTTTCCACAGTGTCTACCCCCAACACCTGCGCCCCGGCGGCCTGGTATAAAAGGGCTGTTAAAAGCCCGACCGTGCCAAGACCAAAAACGCAGACCTTGTCTCCCAGCTTAAGATCCGCGGGCAAGATACCGTTCATTGCCACCAGCCCCAGGTGGAGCAGACTTGCGTCAACACTGGAAAGCCAATCAAATTCGGGGCCAAGTTTAACCAGCATACCCAAACTGCTCATGGAAGCAGCGCTGTATACCTGCAATTCCTGATGGGCCCCGCTAAAAAATACCCGGTCTCCTTTTGACAGAGCGGGACAAACAGCGCCTGCATCTTCTACCCGCCCGATGGATGCATAACCGGGATATACCGGATACACAATGCCCGCTTTAAGACCGTAAACCCTGGAAAGTTCTGTTCCGGAACTTATAAGGGAGGCTTCGTTCCTTATTAGTACTTCCCCCGCTTTAAGAGGACCCGGTTCCAGAGCTTCGGTAACGCAGCTTACTTCACCCTTGGCGGTAATTTTGATATTTCTGCTGCTTATCGACTGCATATGAATAGTATATTTTATCGTATGGCGAAAAACAATCCTGTATCGCCTCTAAGGTCTTACTCCGCGAGAGCGCTGTGGCAGCACCGTTAAGTATACCCCGGTAAGTACCAGCGCCGCTCCCACCCATTGAAGGATCGTAAGCCTGTCGCCCAAAATAAAAAATCCCGCCGCCACGGTTACCACCGGAATAAGATTGATAAACACCGCCGAGACCGACACTCCCAAAATTTCCAGCGACCATGCATAGAGCCAATACCCCAGGGCGGAACAGCATACGGCAAGAAAAAGCACATGGAAAAGAATTGACAATGACGGCGTACCCCAGCTTGAGCGTTCCAAAAACGCAAAGGGGAGAAACCCCAAAAAGCCAAAAAAGTTCTGCCAGAATACAATGTATATCCGAGGGCGCCCCCGGTCAAAAAGCGGCTTGGTAAGAAAACCGTAGGCCACCCAGCAGAGGGCCGCTCCCCCCATGTAAAAATAACCTGCGGCGCTGCCCGAAAGGGAAAAAGAAACCCCCGCTGTCAGGATTACTCCCGCCACGGAAACAAAGGCCCCCAGCCAGTGCCGCCAGCCCAGCCGACCTTCGGCATTCCGGCGCAGTTTTGCCGCTGCCCATTCGGCAGTTATGGTAAGTACCGGAATGGCTGCCACAATAATCGACGCCTCCGAAGCGGTAACCAGGGCAACGCCGTTATTTTCGCAGAAAAAGTAAAAGGTAACCCCCGCCAGGCCCGAGCCGATAAGCAAGGGCAGATCGGCTTTAAGCGCGCCGGTTTTTTCTTTAGTTGATAAACGCTGTGGTGAAAGCCGGTACACGATAAAAAGCAGTACAATGGCGATGGCAAAACGGATAACTCCCAGGGTCATGGGAGGAAAAACCCGGACTGCCGCCTTTATCGAAATAAAGGAAAAACCCCAAAATAAAACGCAGATGATATTGGCCAGAACCGCAGATTTCCGCCGTCCTTCCGAAAGAAACATTGACCTATGGTAACAGAAAAGCCTTTTCTGGTATAGTCATAAAAAGACTAATAGGAGTGACACACCATGGATACCTTTCACGAACTGCGGAATACCAAACTGGGACCGGCGCTGGTTAAAGCCCTGGAAGCCCGGCATTTTGAGGCATATTACTTTGCCGATCTTCCCCCGGCTGCCGAAAAAGTTTTTAGCCTTATCCCCCAGGAGCATGTTGTTTCCTGGGGCGGTTCCATGACCGCCGGCGCCATGGATCTGTACGCCGAAGCGGCCAAGCGGGGTTACAAGCTTATCAACCGGGATGCGGCAAAAAGCCCCGAAGAAAAAGTAGAACTTATGCGGCAGGGCCTGCTCTGCGATACCTACCTCATGGGAACCAATGCCTTAAGCGAAGACGGCCAACTGGTTAACGTCGATGGCAACGGCAACCGTGTGGCGGCCCTGTGTTATGGACCCCGGCAGGTGATCATCGTTACCGGCATTAACAAAGCGGCCAAAACCCTGGACGATGCCATCGCCCGCGCACGGAACTGGGCGGCGCCCCTTAATGTACAGCGCTTTGCCGCAAACAAAACGCCCTGTAATATCAGCGGGACCTGCGGGGACTGTAAAAGCGCCGAATCGATCTGCGCCCAGGTAGTGATCACCCGGCTTTGCAAACCTGCAGGACGGATCAAGGTAATCATCATCGGGCAGGATTTAGGTTTTTAGCGAACTGAATTACTCCTCGAATACGAGGAGTAATTTTTGCCTTTACGCTTTCCGGCTCAATTACAGCAGCAGCTCCCAGTAAGCTACATCAAGCCACTTGTCCTGTTTAAAACCAATTTCGTTAAACTGGGCGATTTTCTTAAAGCCGAATTTTTCATGTAATGCCGCGCTTCCTTCGTTGGGAAGGGTAACTCCCGCCACCAGCGAATGGATCTTGGTCTTTCGCGCCGCTTCCAGGAGCCGTGTATAGAGTTCGCTGCCTATGCCTTTTTTTTCGTGCCCCGGTTTAAGGTACACCGTAGTTTCCGCCGCATAACGGTAGGCGCTCCGTTCCTTCCACCGGTTTATATAGGCATAACCCAGCACATAAATGTCATCTTCGTAAATGTACCAGGGATACCTGGCGCTGATCTCCCTAATCCGTCCTTCCATCTCTTTTATGGAAACGGGCATTTCTTCAAAGGTAACCACGGTGTCCCTGACATAGTGATTATAAATCGTACAAATTGCCGGGGCATCTTCCGGCTTAACCGGGCGTATCATGGCACCTTTCCTCCCCTTCAAATAAAAAAGCTGCATTATTATACTGGTAAATCCCCCTGATTGTCAGTACAATGAACCGTAAATTGTCAGTACAATGAACCATAAACGGAGGAACCCGTGCATTACGAAATGCGGAGAAAAGACCGGGAAGTTTCCCGGGACGAAGCCCTGGCGGCACTGGACAAGGCGCCCTACGGCGTATTGTCCAGTGTAGACAGCGACGGTCTGCCCTACGGTATTCCCCTTTCCCTGGCCAGGGACGGGGAATGGCTTTACTTCCACTGCGCACTGGAGGGCCACAAGATAGACAACCTCCGCGCAGCGCCCGGCGTGTGCATAACTTTTGTCGGCAGTGCGGAATTCCCCGAAGATCACTTTACCGTGGTTTTTGATTCCGCCGTGGTTATCGGCACCGCAGAAGAAGTAAGCGGCGATGAAGAAAAAATCCACGGCCTCCGTTTGATTAGCGAACGTTTTACTCCCAAAAATATGCATGCCTTTGACGGCGAAATTGCCAAGTTCCTCAAAGTAACGGGAGTCTGGAAAATTCACATTGATGAAATTACCGGAAAGCGGAGAAAACAGCCATGAACGTACATGGCACAGGCTGCGGCATTCTGGATTGCATCTATGCCAACGAAGATTTTTCTGCTCCACCTTACAGGGCGGCAATGTCAAAAAAACCCGGAGACGGCGGCCTTACGCCGGGACAGCTGGTTTTTTCCAGCGCCCTGGAAACATTTATGGGCCGCCCCTACGATGAAGTCTTGGCATCACTGGCCGGGACCAAACTTCCCGATACCCGGAACCTTGGCGGCCCTTCGGCGGTAGCTCTGGCCCATGCGGCCCAAATGCTTGCCGGAAAAACTGCCCGTAACGGGAAAGAAACTTTTGCGGTACGCTTTTACGGTGTCCGCGGTAACGATGCCACAGGCGGCGCTATGGAACAAAAGCTGGTTTCTCTTCCCTTTGATAATCTCCGTTTAATCCGCAAGGATTGTCCCAGTACCCGGGTGGATGTACTTTCCGATCCCAGCTACGACAACGGCAGCGGCGAACGGACCTTTGTGTACCGCCGCGGCGCGCCGGATGAATTTTACCCCGAAGATCTGGATGCCGGTTTTTTTGACGCCGGATTAATCGCCTTTGGCGGAACGGCCCTTACTCCCCATCTTCATGACAGTCTAACGGAACTGCTTAAACGCTCCCGGCAAAACGGTGCGGTAACGCTGGTAAATCTGGTTTACGATTACCGGAGCGAAATAGAACACCCCGGCCAAAAGTGGAAACTCGGCATTAAGGACGATGCCTACCCCCACATCGATCTGCTGTTGGCGGATCAGGAAGAGGCCCTTAAAACATCGGGCAAAGTTACGGCAGAAACCGCCGCAGCCTGGTTCCTTGACCAGGGCTGCGGTGCGGTGGGTATCACCCGGGGGCGGCAACCGCTGTTACTCTGCGCTGCAGGCCCTGAGAGGGCGGGCGGCACACCGGGCATTTTTACAAAAACGGAACTTATTTCCATGCCGGTCTGCGAAGAGGTAAACCGGGAGTTGGCGGCCCATCCGGAAAAACGGGGAGATACCACCGGCTGCGGCGACAACTTTGCCGGCATGGTTATTGCGGAACTTGCCGAAGTTATTGCGGGCACAACGGGCCGCCCGGCCGGTATAGACCTGCGGGAAATCTGTATTCCCGCCGTGGCCGCCGGAGGTTTTGCCTGCTTTATTGTGGGAGGTACCTACTACGAAAAAGAAGCCGGCGAAAAACGGCGGCTTCTGGAACCGTATATCAGGGCGTACCGGAAACAGCTGGGATGAATAAGCGGGTCATATCAACGCCCCCTATCCGGCTTTTGTTATTTCCAAAGCGCCTGTGGATACACCCCCGCGGCAGTATAATCGGCCACCCGCTTAACCGCCGCTTCCCGGTCTTCTTTGTAGGTAACCCCGAACCAGGGAGCATCCGCTTCCAGCACTCGTATTTTAAGCAGTTTGTTTTTGATAAACCAGTCCGCCGCCATGGGCAGATAACATTCCGCCTTGGGTTTGTCCGCAGAGCTAGCAAGAAATTCGTCAAAGTACTGTTTTAGGTTTCCAAAAATCGCCGCAGGAAAACCCCAAAAGTTCATCGACACCGGCGTGGTGTCCGGCAGGTAAGACTTGGAACCATCCACCCCGGTGTTGTAGATCTTGCCGTCTCCTTCACGGGCAATGGCGGTAAGTTCATCCACCGATGAAAGATAATCCCCCGATACTTCGCAGACACCACGGGTAACCGTTCCCTGGGGGCTCAGGGTTTTTTCCAAACGGTAAGGAACAATCGCCCCTTCGGTCACTTCCCCCGAAAGGTACTTTCCCATAGCGTCAAAAGCTTCACGGCCGTAAAAGTCATCGGCATTGATCACCGTAAAAGGGGCGTCGATCTTGTCCTTTGCACAGAGCAGCGCATGGGTTGTCCCCCAGGGCTTCGTCCGGTTCACCGCCTTCGACTTGGCCAGTGTGTCTGCAGGAATCAAACTGCCCATTTCCTGGAACGCCAGCTCGCAGGGAAAGTTCCCCCCAATCCGGGCAAGCACAAGTTCCCGGAAATCTTTTTCAATATCCCGGCGGATAATAAAAACCGCCTTCCCAAACCCCGCCCGCTTGGCGTCAAACACCGAATAGTCCAGCAGTACTTCGCCGTTACTGCCAATTTTGTCCATTTGTTTTAAGCCGCCGTAACGGCTCCCCATGCCCGCAGCCAACACCACGATAACCGGTTTACTCATTTTTGCCTCCCGCTTTGCATCTTTTCTTCAAACCGTTCAAGCGCTTTACCTTCCAGTTTTACCGGGAAGTCTCCCCCGCCCAGCCGCCGCTGCAGTTCCGCAAACTCCGTCCGGGAAAAATGTACCGCCCCCAGCACATGATCCGCAAAAGAGGCGCAGCACCGGGGAGCGACTTTTTTTGTTATATCAAAAAGCACTTCCGCATACAAGCGGATTTCTTTTTGGGCATGGCCGTCCAGCCGCAGTTCCAAAAAGTGAAACAGGTTGTGAAGATCGATCTGCCAGTACCATTCGGTGTACAAGGAAAGGGGCAGATTGATCCGGGCCAGTTCCCGGGCCAGGCCGCCCTCCACCAGGGTCATATAATCCCCGTAGGCCTGTTTCTGGGCCGCCCCCAGTTCCGCACGGATACGCTCGGCCTCCGTTGTTTCCAGGGGAGTATCGGAACGGCCCTGTTTGTTGTCTGCGCTTTGCAGGGCCAGGTCTCCCCCGGCGGGAAGGTAAAAATCGTCCTTCATTACCGAGTAGCGGCCGGAAATTTCGTTAAGCCGGGCAGTTCGGTGCCGTATCCACTGACGGGCCACAAAGACAGGCAGTTTGACATGAAAGGTAAGTACCACCTGCTCAAAAGGACTGGTATGCCGGTTCCGCAAAAGGTAGTCGATAAGCCCCGCATCTTCCCGGTAGGACTTGGTCCCCTCCCCGTAAGACACCCGGGCAGACTGAACCACCCGCTCGTCTCCCCCCAGATAATCCACCAGCCGGACAAATCCCTTGTCCAACACGGGGAATTCCTTGTCGAGGATAACTTCTGCTTCGCTTACCACACAATGGGCCATATCTGGAGTATAGCAGAAAAGCCCTTGTTGAGAACAGGCTTACCTATGTTTGTGGTGAAAAATCTTCGTTCTTAACCGCACTTTCCGCAGCTTCCGCAGCTGCAGCCTCCCCTGCCTTTGCGTTTCTTGATCACAAGAGACGCGGCCGTAAGTAAGATAGTGCCGAATACGATGATCCCCACGATGATGTTTCCGATATTACGTTGAATAAATTCCATGATTACTCCTTCAAACTTCCACAGCGAAAGGGACGTGTCTTATAACCTGGCGCGGACGGCGCAGGAGAAGCCAGAGTACGGCGGCCAGAACGGCGAATCCCGCGGCGGTTCCCACGTTAAAGCCGCCGCCGCCGAAAAACGAACCGAGCTGGTACACGATGAGGGCAAGTCCATAACCCCAGGCAAACTGCCAGGCCACGGCGAAGGCGGTCCAGCGGCCGTTGTTCATCTCCCGCCGGATCGCGCCAATTGCCGCAAAACAGGGCGGGCAGTACAGGTTAAAGAGGAGGAACGTGTATGCCGAAAGGGCGGAAAACTGCGCGGCGAACGCGCTCCACATTTCCTGGCCTTCCTCGCTCACTTCGGCAAATCCGTAGAGTACTCCCATGGTTCCCACGACATTTTCTTTTGCCACAATCCCCGTAATGGTGGCGACCGTTGCTTCCCAGCTTCCAAATCCCAGCGGTGCAAAGATGAAGGCGACGGCCCCGCCAACGGCGGCAAGTATCCCTTCGCTTAAATCTTCCACCATCCCAAAACTTCCGTTTACAAAACCAAAACTTGAAAGGAACCAGACCAGTGCCGATGAAAGCAGAATCACCGATCCGGCTTTTTTGATGAACGATGAGCCGCGCTCCCACATGCTCCGCAGTACGTTCACCGCACCGGGAAGACGGTACGCGGGAAGTTCCATCACAAAGGGAGAGACATTTCCCTCAAAGGGTTTTGTTTTTTTGAGTATCAGGCCGGAAAAAATAACCGAGGCGATACCGATAAAGTACGCACTCGGAGCGACCCACCAAACGCCGCCGAAAACAGCGCCGGAGATCATGGCGATAACCGGAAGTTTCGCGCCGCAGGGCATAAAGGTCGTGGTCATTACCGTGAGCCGCCTGTCGTTTTCGTTTTCGATGGTCCGGGATGCCATGACGCCGGGGATGCCGCAGCCGGTGCCTATCAGCATTGGGATAAAACTTTTCCCCGAAAGGCCGAAACGCCGGAAAATGCGGTCAAGGATAAAGGCGATGCGGGCCATATATCCGCAGGCTTCAAGTATCGCAAGGAAGAAAAACAGCACCAACATCTGCGGAACAAAACCCAGTACCGCGCCGACACCCGCGACAATGCCGTCAAGCACAAGGCCCGAAAGCCAGTCCGCCGTTCCCGCCGTCTCCAAAAGGCCGCCGATGATAACGGGGATGCCCGGCACTTCCAGGCCGAAAAGGCTCCAGCTTTCGCCGAAAAGGCCGTCGTTGGTCCAGTCGGTAACCCAGGTTCCCACGGTCGTCACCGAAATAAAGTACACGAAAAAAATGACGGCGGCAAAAATCGGCAAAGCCAGAAAACGGTTGGTAACAATGTTGTCGATCCTGTCGGAACCCGTTTTCTTTTCGCGGCGTTTCTTTTTTAGGCAGCGGCTTACCATGCCGCCGATAACGTTATAACGCTCCTCGGTATCGAGACTTTCCTGATCTTCCCCGGAAACATCCTGCGAAGATTGGACGGTGGTCTGCGCCTTCTGTACCGCCGCCGCGATTTTTTCCGTAGACGGAAGAGATCGCCGCTTCCAAACTTCCATCCCCTCATCTGCAAGATCAAGCAGTTTTTTAACCGCTTCATTGATGCCCCGTTCCTTTAGCGCCGAAATCGCCATAACCGGACAGCCCAGTTCGCTTTCCAGCGCGGTTATGTCCAGCGCATCGCCTGATTTTTCAACTTCGTCGATCATATTTACTGCGGCCAGAACGGGAATCTTTGTTTCAAGAAGCTGGGTCGTAAGGAACAGGTTCCGCTCAAGGTTTGTTCCATCGATAATATTGAGGATGATGTCCGGTTTTTCGTTTTTGAGATAATTTCCGGCAATAACTTCCTCGATAGAGTAGGGCGAAAGCGAATAAATCCCCGGCAGATCGATGATTCGCACATTTTTATTACCCTTAAGGCGGCCTTCTTTTTTTTCAACCGTTACGCCGGGCCAGTTTCCCACAAACTGATTCGCCCCGGTAAGTCCGTTAAAAAGCGTTGTCTTTCCGCTGTTGGGGTTTCCCGTCAATGCGACCTTTACTTCCATATTATCCTCCGTTCTGTCCTTTACTGAACTTCAATTACTGAACTTCAATGATGTCGATATCGGCCTTCCTGAGGGAAAGCTCGTATCCTCGTACCTGTACCTCGACCGGATCGCCCAAAGGCGCCGCTTTTCGCACAAAAATCTCCGTGTCCCGGGTGATCCCCATGTCCATGATCCGTTTTCTAACCGGCCCGGCCCCGTGAAGTTTGACGACCCTAACAGTTTCGCCCGGTTTTACCTCTTTCAATGTTCTCATATATAATTACCCCTTATGTATAATTCCCTTATGCCGAAACCATAATGCGCTTTGCCAGTTCCCGGCTCAACGCGATCCTGGAATCCTTGATCGAAACGATAAGATTTTCCCCCAGCCGCGACACTACCTGTACCTCGCTCCCGGCGGTAAAACCCAGACTTTCAAGCCGTTTTTTAAGATCAGCAGCGCCCCCGACCCGCCTGACGGCTTGAAAGTCTG
>BNVB01000039.1 GCA_025997795.1 Spirochaetia bacterium
GGCTAAACTTGACCCATAAATCAAAAATGAAGAAGAAAAACCGCAATGGCGCCGAAGGCGACAAAGGAAGATGATGGACCTACCTCGAAGGTCTTCTCTTCTCCTTTGCGCGCCTTGGTCGCCTCCTATGCGGTAAAAAAATCTTAATCCCTAATTTACTATACGCTAATTTATGAAAAACAATATGTCAAGTGTTTTCCTTGCTTGGAGGGCAAATTCGTGTTATTTTGTTAGGAAATGTACCAGCTTGGCAAACTAACGATTCTTCCGGCAGAGAAGCTCTGTCCTGGACCGAAATTGGATTTTTGGGCGGTTAAAAGCAGTATTTGACAGATGTATAAACATAGTATATACTGTATAGACAGAGGTACAATGTATGGAAGCGGTTGCAAAAAAATGGGGCAATAGTTTAGGAATAAGAATACCCAATTTAATTGTTAGGGAGTTATCTCTAAAGGATGGTTCCTTTGTGGACATAAGAAACACAGGGAATGAAATAATCATAAAACCGAGAGAAAAAACCCGCCTGGCAGATATGTTAAGTGGAATAAATGACAAAAATCTTCATGAAGAAGTAGAAACAGATGGACCAGTAGGAAATGAAATATGGTAAATAATAATTATATACCCGACCGGGGTGATATTGTTTGGCTCAATTTTAATCCACAAACAGGGCATGAACAAAAAGGAAAAAGGCCTGCAATAGTAATTTCTCCCAAAGAGTACAATAGAAAGGTAAATTTGGGATTGTTCTGTCCAATAACCAGTAAAGAAAAAAGTTATCCATTTGAAGTAAAAATCGCTAACGAAAAAATTATTGGTGTTGTATTATCCGATCAAATAAAAAGTCTTGATTGGACAAAAAGGGAAATAGAATATATTATAAAAGCAACCGAAGAAGAAACATCTAAAGTTGTAGAAAAAATTAATATATTGATAAACGAATGAATCTCCAAAAGCTCCCCCGATATTATTTTGACTGGGCCGCTTCGGCAGAGGGAAACCCCTCCTCCCGCCATGTTGAAGGCCGGGCTGCCAAAACAGCGCTGGAAAAAGCCCGGTCCGGATGTGCCCAGGCTCTGGGGGTAAAACCGGAAGAGCTGGTGTTTACCTCCGGCGGTACCGAAGCAAACGCCATCGTTCTTTTTTCCCTGCTCCGTAAAACCCGGCGGGCGGCCAGCGGGTCTCCGGCAGAATTACTGTATTCGGCGGCGGAACATCCTTCTGTCCGGGAAAACTGCGCCGTACTGGAACAACTCGGTCTACCCTGCGCTGTTATTCCCCTTGAAAACGACGGCAGGGTAGCTGCGGCGGCGCTGGAAAAAATGCTGGCAAAAAACCCCGCTCCCCGGATGGCGGCAATTATGGCGGTGAACAACGAAACCGGCGCCGTCAACGACATGAAGGCCCTGGCGGCGGTGTTTCGCAGTCTTTCCCGTCCGCAGGTTCACCTCCACTGCGATCTGGTTCAGGCGGCGGGAAAAATTCCGGTAGACCTTTATGACTGGGATATTGATTCCGCCTCGGTAAGCGCCCATAAACTGGGAGGGCCCCGGGGTATCGGATTACTCTGGCTTAAAAAGCCGCTTATACCCCTCATACAGGGAGGCGGCCAGGAAGGAACAATCCGGCCGGGTACGGAAAATACGGCCGGGGCGCTGGAATTGGCCAGGGTGCTGGAAGAGCGGGCCGGCGCTTCCCTAACGGCAGCTTACCAGGCGGCGGCGGAACGGATGAATGTTCTGATGTCATCGCTCCAAAAAACCGGAGCCTTTATCCCCATACCAAATAAGCGGGAAGACGGCGATACCCGGTTTTCTCCCTGGATACTGCAATGCGCTTTTAAGAGCGCCTCCGGCGGAACTACGGGGCGTTTTATCCCCGGAGAGGTGATGGTCCGGGCACTGGACGAAAAAGGCTTTGCCGTCTCCACCGGTTCTGCCTGTTCGTTAAACAATACCAAAACGCTTAAAAAACGCTACGTCCTGGAAAGTATGGGGGTGGATTCAGAGACAAGCCTAGGGGGTATACGGATTTCCCAGGGCTGGTCCACCACCATGGAAGATATACAAGCCCTGGCGGAAGTTACGGCGGAATTGTGCCGTACGCTCTAAACGTATATGCTTAAAAACTACCATGAGCGAACGTACCTACCTTATCAAACTTGGCGAACTTACCCTTAAAGGGGGTAACCTTGAAAGTTTTGAACATATCCTTAGGCGGAATCTGGTAACCATGCTCCGCGCCCGTTCTCCCGGTTCCCGGATCGAAACACGGCCGGGCCGTTTTTATATACGCTGCGAGGAAGAAGCCGCCGCCGGGGTTGAGGAAGTACTTTCCCGCCTTATCGGTATTTCCGGCTGGGCCAGGGCAGAGCGGCGGGAAAAAACCGTGGATGCGGTACTGGCCGCGTGTGTGGAAGAAGGAAAAGCCCTCTGGGAAGCAGGCTGTACATCGTTTAAGGTAATTGCCCGGCGGGCGGATAAAAGTTTTCCCCTTAACTCCCACGAAATTTGCTGTGCCGGAGGAGATGCCATAAGCGGGGCTTTTCCGGAATTGCGGGTACAGGTAAAAAACCCCCAGGGGATTATTTCGGTAGAAATTAGGGAAAAGGCCTACATATTCGGGCCGGGGAAAAAAGGCCGCCGGGGGCTTCCCGTGGGAAGCGCCGGACGGGGACTGCTGCTTCTTTCCGGGGGCATCGATTCCCCCGTGGCGGGCTGCCTTATGGCAGGCCGGGGTATGGGGCTGGACGCGGTGTACTTTCACACGCCGCCCTATACATCACAGGAAGCGCTGGACAAAACCATCCGGCTTGCGGAAATTATCGGGTCCTATGCCATGGGAATCCATCTTTATATTGTTAATTTTACGGCGGTACAAAAACGGATAGCCGAAAAAAGCCCCGCCGAATGGACCACGGTATTACTCCGCATGGCAATGATGGACGCCGCTTCTTCCATAACCCGGCGGACCCGGGCAAAATGTCTTATCACCGGGGAAAGCCTTTCCCAGGTGGCAAGCCAGACCATAGAAAACCTCACCTGTACCGAAAGCCGGGCCCGGCTTCCCGTTCTTAGGCCCCTTATCGGCATTGACAAAGAAGCGATCACCTCCCTGGCAAAAGATTTTGGTACCTACGAAACATCAATACTGCCCTTTGCGGACTGCTGTGTTCTCTTTAGCCCGGTCCACCCGGTATTGCGGGGTACGGTAAACGAAGCCGCCGCCTTGTATGAAAGACTGGAATTATCCGGACTTTTATACGAGGCGCTTACAACGGCAGAGATACGGCGCTGCGGGTACTATGAACAGGGTCTTTCTAGTCGACCTTAAACCGGGCAATTTCTTCGCTTAAAGCGCCAATGTCCTGTTTGTTTTCCCGGGTAATTTCATTTACCCGGGTAATGGCGCTGGTAATTTTTTCAGCGCCCTCTGTCATTTCATCCATACTGCCCGCCACTTCGCTGGTAATCCGTTTTAGATCACTGCTTTGTTTCATCACTTCCCTGCTTTCGTCGGACATTCCGGCGGAAGCCTGCTGAACCAAACCGGTTACCGAATTAAGCTGGGTTACCGCATCAAGAATATGCCGGCTTCCCACTTCTTGTTCTTCCATGGCATTACGGATCTGTGCTTCCTGATCCGACACAACCTGCACTTCATGTTCCATGGCAGAAAACCGTTCCAGCACAATGGCGGTAGATCTGGTAATTGAATCAATGGAACCCTTTATTTTTTTAAGTACCGAGCTGATTGTCTTTGACTGCTGCCCGGAATTTTCCGCCAGCTTGCGGATTTCATCGGCAACCACGGCAAAACCCTTGCCCGATTCCCCCGCATGGGCCGCTTCAATGGCGGCGTTCATGGAAAGAAGATTGGTCTGACTGGCAATATTTTGCATTACCGAGTTGATCTCCAAAAGCCCTTCGGATTCTTTGGCTATTTCCCCTATTTCCTCCGACACCTTTTGCAGATCCGTCCGGCCAATTTCGGAAGATTCCGCCAGGGTGGTAATATTTGCGGTATTTTTAACCAGGGTATCCGTAACCGAGCGGATATTGGCAAGCATCTCTTCAATGGCCGAAGAAGACTGGGCAACACTATCGGCCTGGACAGTGATGTGGCCGTTCAGCTTATCCAGCCCTTCAATAATCCGGTCAATTTCTTCGCTTAAAGCGCCAATGTCCTGTTTGTTTTCCCGGGTAATTTCATTTACCCGGGTAATGGCGCTGGTAATTTTTTCAGCGCCCTCTGTCATTTCATCCATACTGCCCGCCACTTCGCTGGTAATCCGTTTTAGATCACTGCTTTGTTTCATCACTTCCCTGCTTTCGTCGGACATTCCGGCGGAAGCCTGCTGAACCAAACCGGTTACCGAATTAAGCTGGGTTACCGCATCAAGAATATGCCGGCTTCCCACTTCTTGTTCTTCCATGGCATTACGGATCTGTGCTTCCTGATCCGACACAACCTGCACTTCATGTTCCATGGCAGAAAACCGTTCCAGCACAATGGCGGTAGATCTGGTAATTGAATCAATGGAACCCTTTATTTTTTTAAGTACCGAGCTGATTGTCTTTGACTGCTGCCCGGAATTTTCCGCCAGCTTGCGGATTTCATCGGCAACCACGGCAAAACCCTTGCCCGATTCCCCCGCATGGGCCGCTTCAATGGCGGCGTTCATGGAAAGAAGATTGGTCTGACTGGCAATATTTTGCATTACCGAGTTGATCTCCAAAAGCCCTTCGGATTCTTTGGCTATTTCCCCTATTTCCTCCGACACCTTTTGCAGATCCGTCCGGCCAATTTCGGAAGATTCCGCCAGGGTGGTAATATTTGCGGTATTTTTAACCAGGGTATCCGTAACCGAGCGGATATTGGCAAGCATCTCTTCAATGGCCGAAGAAGACTGGGCAACACTATCGGCCTGGACAGTGATGTGGCCGTTCAGCTTATCCAGCCCTTCAATAATCCGGTCCATGGCCCCGGTTGCGGCGTTTACCTCGTCTCCCTGGGTTAAAACCCGGCCGCGCATATTTCCTATATTACTGTTGATTGTTCCAATGGCGGCGGCGGTATCTGTCATGGTGGCGTTTAATTCATCGCTGGTATCGGAAAGTGAAAAAACCTGCCCCTTAATGCCCTTTAAAAGGGCCGTCATCTTTTCAAAGGTCAGGTTAAAAAATTCCGCCAGTGTTCCAATTTCATCATTGTGCCGGACATTAAGTTTTCTGGTTAAATCCCAGTCTGACGAAATTTGGGTAAGCGCCGTTACCATTCCGTTAAGGGGTTTTAAAAAGCCGGAAATAGAAACCTGGAAGATAACAAAGACAAGAAGGATAACGGCCATTACCGCAAGAAAAAGTCCTGTCATGGCGGTTTTTAGATAATCCGCCGCTGTAATGGGTTCAATGACGGTTATATACCAGCCCAGCGCAGAAACCTGCCCAACGGCGATTTCTCCCTCGCCGGCGCTGAAAAGTTGAATGTCGGCGGAAGAGCTGTTTTTTATCCGTTCAAGTATCTCTCTGCCGGTATCGCCAAGTTCATCGGCGATATTTTTTTTCTCCGCCACAAGACTGGTATCCCTGGCGCCGGTTATTTCTCCGGCGGCGTTAAAGAAATAAAGGGCCCCATTGCCGGAATAATTTTTATAAATGGAATCAATGAAGGCCGAAAGATCAATCCCGGTACCCAGCATACCAATGGGTGTACCATCGTCAAAAACCGGGGCGTTAATCCAAAGGCTTATTTTCTCCAGTTCCGGATTATAATTGATGTTAAAATTGTATTTTTCCGTTTCCCTCAGGGTCATATGATACCAGTAACTGCCCGGATCCTCGGGATCAACCGTGTACACATAGGCATCGTCAGAATAAAACTTTTTGTCCGTATCGCTTACCCAAAAAACCGTATTGGCGGCAAAAGCCCGGCGGTATCCGGCAATTTCTTCCAGCGCCACGGGCGCCAGTTCCGGATCATCGGGAGTGTGAAAATAACGTTTTATGAGGGGGGAATCTGCCATTTTAAGGGCAATGGCAATTTCGCTGTTTACCGATGTTTCAAGTTTAATCCGTTCTATTTCCGTTGCCTGGCCCAGTTCGGCGCTTTTACCGGAACGAACAACTTTGGCCATGGAAAACATAAAAGCGGCGCTTCCGCCGGTAAGAATGACCAGAAAAAAAATCAGGGAAAAAATAAAAAAACGCCGCTTAATAGAGCCCCGTTTGCTGCTTTTCATTGTACAGCCTCCTGCCGAATCTTCATACTATTCTAACGGGGCAAAATAACCAATCCGGTCCCGCCCTGAACGTTCCATCAGGTACACTTCCGCTTCCACCGGAAGCATATCACGGCCAAAGTTTGTTTGCAGCAAAGAACGGTAACTAAGGGCATAGGAACCAGAACCCTTTGTTACGATGGACCTGACAACGGGTCCTATTCCGGCAGGCTGATAGAGGTACACTATTTCGCCTCCGGTTTCTTCGCAGAGATAACGGAGTTCATCCCCCGCCGGGCCGTCTCCCACAATCACCCCATAAAAGCTTATGCCGTTGTTGGCCAGGTACGCGGCCAGTTCGGAAAGGCTGTACTGTTCAAAGGCCAGTTCGCCTATACTGCCTGTTCCCACAAAGATCACTGCCCGCTTTTTTTCGCCCCCCAGCAGATCGCCGGCGGCCAGACGAAGGGCGGTATCAAAACGCCACCGGGGGGTGTAATTCCCCGCCCGGGCGGCTGCGGCCAATGCAGAAGCGCTTGGACCAAGCTGTTCCTTTACGGGGGTTTCCCCGGCGGAGATAAGGGATACAATGCGGGGGGCGGGAATACCGGAAGCGGCGCTCCCGTTTATGTCCCGCAGGGCCGCCGTTAGATTATCTTTTAAAAGCGTTGTACCGCCGGACCGTTCCATTACCACCGAAACATCATAGCGGGTTGAAAGGTACGCTGCGCCAAGAAAATTCTGCTGCGCCGCGGGGCGGTTCCGTTCGCTTATCATAAAGTTACGGGCATCAAGGCCCAATACCGGGCGGCGGCTTCGGTCCTGAACAGAAAGCTCCACCGTTACATTGGGAAAGCTGTCGGCAATAACCCGGTCTATCTGGACAAAGAAACCCGATGCCATGTCCTCTGCGGAACTCATCAGCGTTACTTCATCCCCTGCAAAATTCGCCGCCAGGATATTGCCGTTGCTGTCCGCCCCGGCTCCGGTAATACGGACCCTGCCGCCCCCAAGTACGCCCATTTCGCGGATAATGGAAGAATCGGGATCGATCAACAGTATACGGCTGGTATCTGCCACCAGGAGCCGTCCCCGGACAATGCGGATACTTTCCGGGCCGCCAAGGCCCGATTCAACAAGGACCCCCAGGTAAGCGCCGTTCCGGTCAAAGGTATAGATTTTTTTGGAAACGCCGTCTGCTACAAAAACCCGTTCATCCATACAGGCAATGCCCGTGGGAGAAAGAAAACCGCTAAAGTCCGTTTCAAGGGAAAAACCGGCGGGTTTTCTGCCAAAGGAAAAAAGAAAATTTCCTTCGGGATCAAATTTGGAGATCCGCCGGTTGCCGTAATCTACCACATAGAGGTAACCGTCATTGTCCACCGCCAGGTTCTGGGGGCCCACAAACTGGCCTTCACCAATGCCCTTGCTTCCTATGTAGGAAAGCCAGTTTCCGCCCGCGCCAAGGACGCTGACCCGGCCGCCGCGGTATTCGGAAACATACAAGCGGCCGTCGGGGGCCTTAACCACATCGTAGGGCCGGTCAAAACCATTGATCGGCCCCCGGGTCCGCTGACGGATAAGGCCGTTTACATCAATCCTGACCAGTTCATTACTGCCGTAGGCCGCCACCCAGGCGGTTCCATCATCCAGGGGCAATACCGCCGTTGGCTGGCGGAAATAAATGGCCGCGGCGGTTCTGCCGGGGTAGCGGCCCGCTTCTACATAACGCAGATCTTCTTCCATAAATTGCAGGAGGCTCCGGCGGTTACGGATCGTCTCGATGCGGCTGCGGATAAGTATCTGGTCTGCGGAGGAAGGGCTCCGTTCGGCGGCATAATTCCACTGCCGGATGGCGGTATCTTCAAAGCCCGAACGGTAGTAAGCCCTGCCCAGCCAGTCCAGAACCAGGGGATCGCCGGGACGGAACGAGTTGGCCCGTTCAAAGGAATTGATCGCCTCGTTAAAGGCATAACGGTAATAGGACTGAACGCCGATACGGAATTCATTCTGGGCATTGATAGTATCTGTTAAGGAACCGGAATTGCCCGGCTGGAGATAATTCGGCCCCGAACCGGTATTGCTGGTCTGGGCCTGGGCATGAAGCGTAAAAGCGGCAAAGAAGGAGGCGCACAAAAACATAAAACGGTTTAGTTGTTTCATTAGACCTCGCCTACCACTATCTTCATGTGCTTTTTTATGTCCTTTTGATGGGGGGAAATTTCAAAAGCCCGGCGGAGCCATATCCGCGCTTCGGAAAGATCGCCGTTTTTAAAATGTGCCCAACCCAGGGAATCGAGGTATGCGGCGCTTTGAGGTTTTTTGTCCACCGCTTTGCGGCACAGTTTTATACCCCGTTTTATGTCGATATCCGAATCGGCCAGGATATAACCCAGACCGTTAAGGGCGGTGGTATTATCCCCATCCATGTCCAGGGCTTTTTCGTAAAAATCAACTGCCTTTTGGTACTGCCGCTGGGACCACGCTGCATAGGCCATGGTGGTGTACATCTGGATGGATTCGTAACCGCCTTTTACGAGCCGCCCCAGTTCAAATTCCGCCAGTTTGGAACGGCCGGTGACTACATAGATATACGCCAGGGCCATACGGCACTGATACACCCGGAGCGGATCCGGGGCGGCGGTAACTACCTGTTCCAGGTAAAGAAGCGCATCGTCAAACCGTTCCAGTTTGGTATAACAAAGACCCAGATAGTAAGCCAGTTCTGTATGATCTTCTGCCTCAAAAGCGGCGGTATTGACCTGGAGGAATTCTTCCAGCGCCCGGTCCCAGCGCTTAATCTTAAAGAGCCTTGTACCTTCTTCCATAGTCCTTGACGGATCCTGGTTCTTTTTGGAATCCCGGCCTGCCATGACTTATCCTTTGGAAATAACGCGGGCGCCCGGAGCGGGCCGGACATCGTACACCAGGGGGTGGAACCCGAAGATCCGTTCATAATCCTCCAAACGCCTGCGGTATTCTTCCATGGCGTTTTCCCGGAGTATTGTATAGGTACAGCCGCCAAAACCTTCGCCGGTCATGCGGGATGCCGCTACCCCTTCTATTTCCTGGGCCCTTTTAACCAGCCAGTCAATTTCCGGGCAGGATACTTCGTAGAGATCCCGGAGACTTTCATGGGAATGATAAATAAGCCGGGAAAGCTCCTCCGTCTCGCCCTGCTCCAGCGCCGCCGCCGCTTCCCGTACCCGCAGGTTTTCTTCTACTACATGGAGCGAGCGGCGGCGTATTTCTTCGGTTAAATCGCCCATGGATTCCAGAAGATCCGGCGGCACATAATCGCGAAAACTATGACCCGGCCGCTTTTTTGCCAGGAGTTCCAACCCCCGGCCGGTATCTTTCTGGCGCTGCCGGAGTTCTTCCTCCACCCCAATCCGGGGAACCCGGGAATCCATTAACAGCGTTTTATAGCGGGTAAAGGGCGATTTTATCCTGATAAGTTCCTGAGATTTTTCGTCCACCAGCAGAAAATGATCTTTTTTTGCATGGAGGGCCACAAGGTAATCGACGGGACTTACCGATTCTTTGCCCAGAAAGGTCTCTTCTGCCTGGACAAGCTTGGCCAAAAGGTCCCGCTCCGGCAGGGACACCTTAAAAAGGCTCTTAAGGGCCACTGCGGCGGCCACCTCGATGGCGGTAGAAGACGCAAGCCCCGCCTGCTGGGGTATATCCCCGGCAAGGGTAAAATTAAGGCCCCTGACAGGACAGCCCAGATTGGCAAAAATATGAATAGCCAGCTTGATAAAGTTGGCCCAGCGGTCTTCCCGCTTGTATTTAAGGTTAAGCAGTGTGGTCCGCTTCCGTTCCCCCAGGTCTGCGGCAAAAAAACGGAGTGAATTGTCCTTTCTAAGGCTTACGGCAACCCTAATTGTCCGGTCGATAGCCGAAGAAAGGTACAAACCCGCTCCCCGCTCCCCATGTTCACCCATATAGTGGAGCCGGCCCGGAGCTTCGGCAATAACAACCTGATCGGACGCATCGCTGCCCAATTCATACTCAGTCCGGTGTACGGGACCGATATCCAGCATTTTGCCAAACCTCTCTTTATAGTATGCCTTCTCTACCGTAAAAAAGGCGATTAAATGACCATTCTAACGAGCGTTTCGAAGGTAATTAGCCCAAGTATACCGAAAAAAAATGGTTAGTTCAATGAAAATACCGGAAAAAAAGCGGGAAAATAATCTTTTCCTGGCTCTATTATGAGGCAGTTCCAAAATGTCAGCTCGATTTTAGTTGTTTTTTTACAACAAGGGGTGTATACTATTTTATAGGTCAAAGGCTGTATAAAACAGCTGTTAGGGGGATTATGATGAAAAAAACATTTGTTGCTGCGATGATGATGATTCTAGGCGCCGCGGTTTTTGCCCAAACCGGGGTAATTAAAGAACTTGCCGGTACGGTGGAACTTAAGCGCAGCGGAGCGGCGGCCTTTACCCCCGCCAGGGCCGGAGACACGGTAGCAAAGGATACGATTGTTTCCACGGGCTTTAAGAGCAGCGCCATTATTACGGTGGGAAGTTCGGTTATTACGGTGCGGCCCTTAACCAGTTTAAGTTTTTCCGACATAAGCGCCCAGGCAGGGACAGAAACGCTTAATGTAAACCTCCAGGCAGGCCGGGTACGGGTGGATGTAAGCCCTCCTGTGGGAACAAGAGCCCGTATGAGCGTACAGGGCCCCAGCGCAACCGCTTCTGTGCGGGGAACCAGTTTTGAATTTGACACATCCAATTTGCAGGTACTGGAAGGAACCGTAGCTTTTGAAGGCAACCGGGGCGAAACCGTTCTGGTACGGGCCGGTTCCACCAGCCGGATAGATGCAGACGGCAGGGTGGTACACCCGCTTATTACCAATGCGGAAAAACTCTACCCCCTGGCAGAAACGGATTCCGGCAAAAGTACCGATGCGCTTCCACCCAGCATGGTGGATATAAGCATTAGCTTGAGTTATCTTTAAAAAACGAGGCAGTTCCAAAATGTCAGATTTTGGAACTGCAACCTATAAAATACGCAGTTTTGTAAGGCTCGTTTCTTCTGCCAGAGATTTCGTCATGTACGCTGGAGAAATCACTGGCAATACCTACAGCGGGGATGGCGGCGAGGTGTATATCCATAATGGCAGCGTTTTTACCTAAAAGCTCATAATAAGTCTTGACAAACAACTGATGATTGAGTACGATATAGTTATCGAGGGCATTTCGGTTTATCCGGCTTTCCCTGGATAGCTGCCGGGTCGCAAGGCCCGGATTTTTTTTGCCCAAGCTCTGCTTCCCTCCAACGGTAAAACTCCCCACTCTGGGTAAAATAGGCGGTAATTACACCGCCTGAATACCCCTTCCGTTCAATGTACCCTGATAGTTTGCGGGTAACATCATGCCGGGTCAGGTGCGCGTCAATTTTCAGGAAGACATACGCTGTCTTGGCCCTAGCCTCTTTGTAACGCTCCTCCACTTGCCTTATACTTCCGGTGATGGTCTTAAACTCCATCACATAGCCGTCAACCACCGCATCGGGGTGTTTGACATACTTTTCGTTTGAGTTCGTGGTCTCCGGCAACAAATAGACAGTACTTCCCCGCTCCACCAGTATCCTTGCCTGTCTCAGCTCCTTTTCAAGAACGTTTATCTGCTCTGCGCTTCGGGGTATTCTGCTCTTGGCAATGAATATACTGGCTTCCAACGCCTCCCATTTCTCACGGGGGTACAAACTTTCGGCAACTTCCTTCGCCTTTTGACTGTTATCTATTGTCTGCGTCTTCGGCGGCCGCTCCATCTTATAACCCCTCGTAGCCTATTATCCATTTTTCCGGCAATTTAATGAACGTCTCTTTATGGACGGTTTCAGCACGGGCGGTGATGAATGCTGCCGAAATGTATGCGCGGTAGCAGTTTTACTCTTTCGGCGATATGGGAGCACAAGAGCTCCCTGCGTTCCTTAGCAATGCATTTACATTTTTGCGTAAGTCTCGCGCGCAACCCCAAGTTCTTCATTGGCGGCAATCACCCACACTTCGGCTTTTGATTCTGGTGAGCTGATAAGCCTGTCTCCCTTTCCATCGGTGTTTGCTTTTTTGTCCAGCGCAATACCGAGGCTCTGTACCGACTCGCAGATACGTCCCCGTAACAGCGGTGAATTTTCGCCTATGCCGCCGGTGAACACAAGCCGGTCGAGGCCGCCCAGTTCGACAAAGTACTGGCCTATGTAACGCTGGACGGCATTGGTAAAAACATCCAGCGCCAGGGCGGCCCGCGGAGTCCTATGTATACATCGGCCCATTCCATCCCATACGCTTCGATTTCCGGCACCCAGGCAATCTGTTCACCGGAACCGTAACGGAGCAGGGAATGACGCAGTGTTTCGGAGAGAAATTGTACCTGGGGAAATCCGCCGGCTTTGATTACCGCACGGTAAACCGCCTGGGCAAGAGGGAAGGTATCCGGCTCGATCATGGCGATCATCACCTTTTCTCCACTCTTTACCCCGGTGGAATAGTTTACCAGCAGATTACCCAAGCGTTCCCATCGCGGATCCATCTATTACCCCTTGAACACTTGTTAATGAACTAAAGATTCTTTCTAAAATCTTTGACCTTGTCCATAAAGGCCTTAACCCTGGATTCGTCTACGGGGTTGAAGAAAGCTCCGTCTTTTTTGAAGGTAGTGCCGGTTACCGCGCCATCGGCAATGGACAACTGCTCTTCTACAGTATCAAGCCGAACCCCGGTATTAACAAAAACCGTGGTCTCGGGCACAGCAGTTTTTACCTGCTTTAAAACGGATGTGTCGGTTTCTGCTCCCGCTATAAGGCCCGAAACACAGAGGGCGTCGGGGAGATCGTTAAAAACAGTAGATTTGGCAATGTCGGCGATATTGCGGCCGCCCAGGTAAACAGAAGCTTCGGGGAATATATTGAAGAGCAGCTTGATCTTCTGCGCACCAAGCCTGTACTGATGGCGGACAACTTCGCCGCAATTTGTATTCCAGAGACCGAAATCCGATGCATACACGCCGGTAAAAATTTCGCGGACAAAGAGAGCATCCACAGCCATGGCGAGATCAATGGAGGCGATTGGGTCCCAAAGCACATTCACTCCATAGGGCACGGTGATATCCTTTCTCAGCTCGCCGATGACACGGGCCATCGAGGTATAAGTGATGGGCTCCACTTTGGTAAGATAGGGAAGACTGAATTCATTGGAGAACATTATTGCGTCCACGCCTCCCCTCTGGAGGGCTAAAAGATCCGCGCGGGCCTTTTCGATTACCCAGGGCAGTCCCTTTTGTTGATCATACCGGGGATCTCCGGGCAGGGCCTGAAAATGACACATAGCGATGACGGGTTTTTTTACCTTAAATACTTCCTCTAACCAACTCATTATCTTTCCTCCAAAGTGTTGAACGGATTTATCTTCAAATTCTACAAATATTGTACTGTGCTGTCAATCTGTCTGTTGGATTGCGCCAGATTAATTATGCAAAGTCTTGACAAACAATCAATGATTTAGTACGATATAGTTATCGAGGGCATTTCGGTTTATCCGGCTTTCCCTGGATAGCTGCCGGGTCGCAAGGCCC
Organism: Spirochaetia bacterium; assembly: GCA_025997795.1. Classification (GTDB taxonomy): domain Bacteria; phylum Spirochaetota; class Spirochaetia; order Treponematales; family Breznakiellaceae; genus BNVB01. The sequence goes on from BNVB01000039.1 coordinate 13,813, forward strand.
GGATTTTTTTTGCCCAAGCTCTGCTTCCCTCCAACGGTAAAACTCCCCACTCTGGGTAAAATAGGCGGTAATTACACCGCCTGAATACCCCTTCCGTTCAATGTACCCCGATAGTTTGCGGGTAACATCATGCCGGGTCAGGTGCGCGTCAATTTTCAGGAAGACATACGCTGTCTTGGCCCTAGCCTCTTTGTAACGCTCCTCCACTTGCCTTATACTTCCGGTGATGGTCTTAAACTCCATCACATAGCCGTCAACCACCGCATCGGGGTGTTTGATATGCTTTTCGTTTGAGTTCGTGGCCTCCGGCAACAAATAGACAGTACTTCCCCGCTCCACCAGTATCCTTGCCTGTCTCAGCTCCTTTTCAAGAACGTTTATCTGCTCCGCACTTCGGGGTATTCTGCTCTTGGCAATGAATATACCGGCTTCCAACGCCTCCCATTTCTCACGGGGGTACAAACTTTCGGCAACTTCCTTCGTCTTTTGACTGATATCTATTGTTTTCGCCTTCGGCGGCCGTTCCATTTTATAACCCCTCGCGGCTTATTATCCATTTTTCCTGTAATTTAATAAACATCTCTCTTTATGGGCGGCTTCAACGGGCGGTAATCGCGAAATTCGTACATAGCTCCAAAAAATCCCAAAAATTCGCCTCCGTATACAAGCGCCACGCTGGGTATTGCCATAAATAGTGTAAACCCCGCCTTTGTATGGAGGAAAACTATGGCGAAACACGAAAAACCTGCAAAATATGCAAAGCATATTGCAGCTCCCGATCCGATCATCGATCCCTGCTGGGATCCGGTATTCAAAAGTATTTTTACCAGAGATACCACCCCTTCGGAGATAGCCCGGAAAAAGCTGCTCTCGGCTATCCTGGAAGAACCAGTGAAAGAGCTAAGTATAAGCGCCAATGAACCGCCGGTTTCCCGGCTGGACCAGCGGCAGATACGTTACGACATCCAGTGCCTCTTTAATTCCGGCGAACGGGCAGATATTGAGATGACCCTCTACCCGCACAAATGGGAAGTCTTCCGGATGGAGTACTATTTAAGCCGCCTTTTTGCCAGTCAGGAAATCCGGGAAGAAAAGGGTTCGTATAGAACCCTCAAACGAAGCTACCAGATTTCCCTTCTGGCACGGGGCAGGCTGTTTGAAGACAACCGTTTTGATCACCGGTTTATCTACTACGACCCGGAGAATAATATACCCTTCGGTGGACTAACAGCAATAATCACGCTAGAATTAGAAAAGCTGGGGGTAACAGCGGAAAAAGCAGTTTCCGCCATGAGCGAAAAAGAACGCCGGGCCGTATTTTTTAAGTATTACAACGATACGGAAAAGCAGTCCCTGATACAAGAGATAACCCGCGAAGAGGAGGGCATAGCAATGGCGGCAGATGTAATCAACGGATTTACTGCGGCAGAAGTAGCCTTTTTCCATGAGATGAGTGTGGAAAAGTACGAACTGGATATGCGGGCCCACGCGCAGGAAGCCGAGGAAAAAGGTTGGGAGCAAGGCCGGGCAGATGGTGAGGTTAGAGGCCGTACGGAGGTACTGGATCTGCTCAAAAGCGGTAAATCTCCGGAGGAAATACTGACCACTTACGGTAAATAACGCTAAACGCCAGGGAGCTTGCTGCGGTGTTGCTTGCGGGAACCGAGTAGTTGACACATTCCCCCCAATTTCGCTATAATTATAAAAAATGGGGAGCTGGTAAAGGTAACACCGCTTGGGTTACCTGGTTCCGGCTGAGAGTAAGCGGCCCAACGCTTTAACCCTTGAACCTGAACCGGATAATGCCGGCGGAGGGAAAAGCTCGTGGTCATACGCCGCCTGAAAAACCTCCCCGTTCCGGGAGGTTTTTTAATTTTTAAGCAAACGGAAGTGAAGCTTAATGAGGAGGCTGTCATGTTAGAAAAACAACCGGAACCTGCCGCCGGACGAGCAGCAGCGAGCGAAGGTTCCCCGGAAGCAAGTCTGGCTATCCAGGTACTGCCCAAAACCGCCAGCGGCGATGAAGTAATCCGCATTGTAGACGCGGTAATTGCCTACATCAAGGGCACGGGGCTTAACACCTTTGTGGGGCCCTTTGAAACCACCGTAGAAGGAAGTTTTGATCAACTCTGCGAAATTGCCCGGGAAGCCCAGCTTATCTCTATCCGGGAAGGGGCCGGCGCTGTTTCTACCTATATGAAGTGGGCATATAATCCCGGCGAGGGTGTCTGGTCCATCGACAAAAAAGTATCCAAACACCATGTCCCTTGAACATAAGCGTAGATTACCACGAAAGACCGGGGCCGTTGTCCTTGCCCTGGCGCTGCTCCTTCTTTGGCAGGGGATAAGCGCTGCAGGTTTTGTACCGGGTTATATGCTGCCCAGTCCTGCCCGGATTGCGCTGGCGGCAATCCGGGATTTTCCCCTCCTTATGGGGCACCTGCTTCGTACTCTGGAAGAAGCGGCGGCGGGGCTGGCGCTGGCGCTGGTCTTTTCCTTTATCCTGGCGGTACTTATGGACCTTAGCCGCCTCTTAAAAGAAACGGTATCCCCCCTTTTAACCCTAACCCAGACCATGCCTACCATCGCCCTGGCGCCGCTCCTTATTTTATGGATGGGTTACGGTACCGCGCCAAAGATCGCCCTGGTGTTCCTTACCTGTTTTTTCCCCCTTACCGTGGGTCTCCTGGGGGCCTTTGCCGCCGCCGGAGAAGACGAACTCCGGCTCCTTAAATCCATGGGAGCAAACCGGGTTCAGCTTTACCGGTACATTAAAGTACCCCAAAGTTTGCCGGCCTTTTTTTCCGGTCTGCGGATATCCGCGTCCTACTCAATCATCGGGGCGGTTATTTCCGAATGGCTCGGCGGCGACGCGGGCCTGGGGGTGTATATGATCCGGGTACGAAAATCCTATTCCTTCGACCGGATGTTCGCCGCCATCGTTCTTGTGGCCCTGCTCAGTCTGGGTCTCTTAAAATTGGTTGATTGTCTTAAACGGGCGCTTATGCCCTGGAACAAGGAGGAATAAACATGAAACGTACTAACTTTTTTTTGATGTCCGCAATAGTACTGACGGCAGTCCTGTTAAGCGGATGCGGCGGAAGTAAAGGCAGCCCACAGCCGGGGACCGAAAAAATCCGTTTGGTACTGGACTGGACCCCCAACACCAACCACACGGGGATCTATGTAACAAAGGACAAAGGCTGGTTCGCCGAAGAAGGGCTTCTGGTGGAAATCCTTATGCCCCCGGAAGACGGCGCCCTTGTATTACTCGCTTCGGGAAAGGCGGAATTTGCCGTGGACTTCCAGGAAACGTTGGGACCCGCCATCGCCCGGGAAGATCCGCTCCCGGTAACGGCGGCGGCGGCGATTATTTCCCACAACACATCGGGGCTTATGTCCCTTAGGGCCAGAGGAATCCGGCGGCCCCGGGATCTGGCGGGAAAACGTTTTGCCTCCTGGGAAACGCCCCTGGTTACTGCGGTAATCCGGGACATCGTGGAAAATGACGGCGGCAGCTTTAATGCGGTAACGATGATCCCCAATTATGCCACCGATGCTTTTTCTGCCCTGGAAACCGATGTGGATTCCATCTGGATCTACTATGCCTGGGACGGGATCGCTGCGGAACTCCGGGGAACGGAGATCGATTACCTGGACCTGGGAAAAATCAACCCTGCCCTGGATTTTTACACCCCGGTGATTGTGGTAAACAATAACTGGGCCGCTGCAAATCCCGGTACGGCAAAAAAATTCCTAACGGCCCTTAGCCGGGGTTACGACTTTGCCATTGCCAATCCGGCGGAAGCGGCGGAGATACTGCTTACGTATGCGCCGGAACTGGACGGAGATTTGGTCCGCCAGAGCCAGTTATACCTGGCTTCCCGGTACCGGGGAGATGCGCCCCGCTGGGGCGAAATCGAAACCGCCCGCTGGGGAGGCTTCTACCGGTGGATGTACGAACGGGGCCTTCTGGAAAAGGACATCGGTTCCGGGGGCTTTACCAATGAATACCTTCCGGAACCTGCCGCCGAGCGAGCGGCAGCGAGCGAAGGTTCCCCTCCGGAACCTGCCGCCGAGCGAGCGGCAGCGAGCGAAGGTTCCCCTCCGGTGCAAAGGTGAACCAAAGACCCCCGGAAACGGTTTTTTACTGCCGTGATATTCTTAAAAGTTACGAAGGTAAACCGGTAGTAGCGGACATCAACCTGGACCTTGCCGCAGGGGGGCTTATCTCCCTTGTGGGCCCTTCCGGGATTGGCAAGACCACCCTCTTTAATGTCCTTTCGGGAGTGGATAAGCCCGATAAAGGGCGGATTTTTCTTGACGGGGAAGAGATCACCGGTATTTCCGGCAGGGTAAGTTACATGATGCAGAAGGATCTGCTCCTGGAATACCGGACCGTGCTGGACAATGTGATTCTGCCGTTAATTATCCGGGGAACTCCAAAAAAAGAAGCCCGCCATTTTGCAGCTTCTTTTTTTACAACCTTCGGCCTGGCGGGATACGAAAAAAAGTACCCCCGCCAGCTTTCCGGGGGAATGCGCCAGCGGGCGGCCCTGCTCCGTACCTGCCTGAACGGGACTTCCGGTTATCGCGTAAAGTCCAATCGAACAGAGCAAACTTCGTATGCTCCGCGCCGCTCCCCGGTGATACTGCTCGATGAACCCTTTTCGGCTTTGGACTCGCTTACCCGCCGGACCATGCAGGACTGGTTCCAGAATATTATGGATAGACCGCTCTTGGGAACAGAGAAAATTTCGGCGCTTTTTATTACCCATGATGTGGAGGAAGCTGTTTTCCTTTCAGACCGGGTGTACCTGCTAAGCGCCCCGAACCGGAGCGGCGGCGAAAACCGGGGCGGCGAAAAGAACCCCGGCAGGATCAGCGCTTTTTTTGACATTAACACCCCCCGGCCCCGGAACCGGGATTTTTCCCTTACCCCGGAATTTGCCGCCCAAAAAAGGGCAATCCTTGATGCCATTGACGGCAGCGTCTAAAAAAAATTAAAAAAAATTCATAAAAAACCCTGAAATTTTAAAAAGCTGCGATATGGTAAAAGTATGAGAAAAGTTGTAGAGATGGTCCTAAGGGACAAAAAACTCCTTTTTAACCGGATTCTTCTGCCTCTGCTTGCGGCAGCGGCAGTTTCGTTCATTTCGTTCTATTTACTGACGCTTACGTCATAGTCCTTTTTCCCCCTCGTCAACATACGGAAAAAAGGCTATACTGCTCCCCATGAAGCAGTTGAGCGGCTGGTGCTTTTTGTGGGCCTGTATACTGCTGGGGTCCTGTACCGGTACACGGGAATATTCCCCGGAGGAACTGAAGGTTCTTACTGTTGAGGGGGTAGAAACCATCCTTGCCGGAACCCGGAGCAAACCCTGGCGGGGAGAAGCCTTTGTACCCGGCACAAACGGCGGGATCTGGTTCAGCGCCATAACCAGCGAGCCAAAAAGTTTTAATCTGCTGGTGGCGGAACGGGATGCCGATACCAGCCGCATTGTCAACAGCATGCATGATGTATTAATGGACTATGACGCGGTACGCCGGGAATGGAAAGGCAGATGTGCTGTTCCCGAAATTGAGGTAAACGAAGAACAAGGAACGCTGTCCGTTATCTTTACCCTGCGGGAAAATCTTTACTGGAGTTTTTACAATTCGGAGCGGAAGGTTCCGGTTACCAGCGACGATATTGTCTTCTGGTACAACGAAATTGAAGGCGATCCGGACTTCCACAGTTCCGCTTACAACGGTCAGTTTGTTACGCTTACAGACGGCGGCAAGGAATCCAAAGCACATATTGATATTGAAAAAATCGACGACCGCCGCTTTGCTTTCCGCTTTCCCCGTATTGTGGCCGATCCGCTGCTTTCCGTAAACCGGAATTTTGGCCCCCGGTTTATTTACGAAAAGGCCAAAAACGAAGGGGGAATCCAGGGGGTACTGGATCTCTTTAGCATTGCTTCGGATCCAAAAGAAATTCCCTCCATGGGTGAATGGTTCCTTACCGAATATATTCCCGGCCTCCGTTTGGTATTCCACCGCAATGCCGATTATTGGGAAAAAGACAGCGCCGGCGGGACACCGCCCTACTATGAAGAAAAGATAGTCCAGATTCTTTCGGATACCAATACATCGTTCCTGGTATTTAAAGAAGGACGGCTTGAATCGTACCTGGCCCGGCCGGAAGACCTGGACGAACTTGTCCGTAATCAGGGAAAGGAACGGCCCTTTAGAAAGGGCTCCAACGACTACATGGTTTATAATACCGAAGGTTCTCTGGGGGCCCTTTTCTGGAGCTTTAACCAAAACCCCAAAAACGCAGACAAGCCCTGGTACGAATGGTTTACCCAAAAAGAATTCCGCCAGGCCATGAGCTGCATCCTTAACCGTGACAGGCTTGTTTCCCAGGTATACCGGGGGCTGGCGGAACCCAAGTTCGATTTTTTTCCGCCGCCCAATCCATACTACAATCCGGAAATTACCCTGCAATACCGTTATGATCTTAAGCGGGCGGCAGAACTTCTTGCGTCCATTGGCATTAAACGGGATACCGGGGGTATCATGCGGGATGCCAAAGGAAGGGCGGTGGAGTTTGATCTTGTTATCCCCAGCGATGTAACGGTTCATACCGATACCGCTTCTATCATCATGGACGAGGCGGCAAAAATGGGGATCAAAATCAACATCCGGCCCACGGACTTTCAAAAAATGGTGGAACAGCTTACCGCCAGCTGCGACTGGCCTTCGCTTATCATTGGGCTGGGTTCCAACTTTTTTCCCACCCAGGGGAGCAATGTCTGGCCCTCCGACGGGAATCTGCACCTTTGGCATCCGCTGCAGGAAAAACCCGCCACCGATTGGGAAGCACGGATAGATTATCTTTACAACGAAGGGGCTTACACGATTAACCGGGAAAAGGCCCGCTTGATTTGGGATGAATACCAGCGGATACTGCTGGAACAATGTCCGGTCATTTACCTTGTTAGGCAGCGCAGTTTTTTTGCCCTGCAGAACCGCTGGGATCCGGTGAACTTTTATTTTGATAACATCAACAGTTATGAAATTTCCCGTTTGTTTTTGAGGCAGTGATGAAAAAACCAACAAAACTTCCCGCCCCGCTCCGCAGCCTTGTCACATCCCTCTACGGTCTTAAAAACCGCGCTCCCCTCCCTGTTTTTATTTTTCGCCGTTTTTGTACCATGGCGATAATGCTGCTCCTGCTGGGGTTTGCAGTCTTTGGCCTTATGGAACTGGCTCCCGGTGACATTGTAAGTCAAGTAATGATGCAGCAGCTTATGAGCAGCGCCGAGGGCCGTGCCCAGGCAGTCCAGCGGGATGTATCCGGCGAATGGGCGGAGGCCCAGCGGCAGGAGCTGGGGCTGGATCAGCCTTTTTATGTGCAGTACTTCCGCTGGCTTAAACAGGTAGTGGTTCACCAGGATTTAGGACTTAGTCTTATCTCCCGTGCGCCGGTATCGTTTTTGCTGCGTTCCCGGCTCCTTAATTCGGTAGTGCTTAACCTTATCTCCCTGGTTTTAATCACGGTTTTTTCGTTCCTTTTAGGTGTGTACTTTTCTTCCAAGGCGGGTACCGGGGCGGATATTGCTATCACCTTTTTTGCCCTTTTCCTTCATGCCTTTCCGGGAATACTGCTCTTGATTCTGCTCCAGCTTTTTGCATCCCTTACGGGACTTTTTCCGGTAACGGCCTATCCGCTGTTTCCTTTTTCCGATTCGCCGGGCCGTTTTGTTTTTTCCTACGCTCACCATGTGTTTCTGCCCCTGCTCGCGGCTTTCCTGGGGGGAATCGGCGGTACCCTGCGGATGATCCGGGCCACCATGCTCGATCAGCTTGGACAGCCCTACATCACGGCGCTGCGGAGCCGGGGCATCGCCGAATGGCGGATTTATCTAAACCATGCGTTCAGAAATACCCTCAATCCCTACATTACCGGCAGCGCCAATCTCCTGGCCGGTCTTTTTTCCGGTTCCCTGATCCTGGAAATTATTTTTGCCTATCCTGGCGTGGGCCGCCTTATGTACGAGGCGGTAATGCAGGAGGATGTAAACCTGGTGCTTTCCAACCTTATGTTTATTTCGTTCCTGGTGCTTTTGGGAATGTTGATTAGTGATATTTGCCTGACTCTGGTGGATCCCCGGATCCGCTATGGAAAGGAGGGGCGGTGAAACGCTTTTTCCGTTATCTCCGCAGCCGTCCCCTGGGCATGGCTTCTCTTGTTGTGCTGGCGCTGCTTTACCTCGTAATGATCTTTGCCGAATTCATCGCACCCTACGGCGCCAATACTTCGTTTCCGGAACAAAGCTATCACCCGCCGAATCTCCGTTTCTATGGTGGAAAAATCCAGGCCCAGCACGATGCCGTGATCAATACGGTAAACTGGAAATATGCCCGTATCCGGGGGGAATATACGCCAATCCGTTTTCTTGGCCGGGGAGAACCCTACAAACTGTGGGGAATCATCCCCATGGAACGGCACTTGTTTACCACAGGACCTTCGGACACCACGGATGCAGACAGCGGGGAAACGGCCGGCGTCTATCCGGTTTTTATTATGGGAGCGGATCACC
>BNVB01000040.1 GCA_025997795.1 Spirochaetia bacterium
ACAGGCCGGGGATCGCTTTGAGAAGGTCCACGGGGACGCCATAGATAAACGGCAAAGGGCGGAAGAAGCCCTGCGCCAGGCTGAACAGAAACTTACCGAAAGTGAAGCAAAGGCCCAGAGCGCCCAGGAAATTATAGAGGGAGGCGAATAATGAAAAAATCAGCCCTTATTGTTCTACTTGGTTTTAGCGCCGCCCTGGTTTTTTCCCAGGAAACCGCGCCCGCTTCTGCTCCGCTCCAGGAAGCCCGGGTAACCGGCGTCCCGGTAACAAGTACCCCGGTTCCCCAGTCAATCCTCAACAACCAGTATTATCTCTTAAGTCTTCGTTTAACCGAACAGGCACGGGAAGCTTTTGAGACCGGGGATTATGACACTTCGGCCAATTATTCTGAGCGGGCCGCCGAACAAGCAAGGCTTTCTGATAACTATGTGTCCATGCGCCTGGCAGATAATACCATTGCCAGGGCCCACAGCAGATATACCTGGGCCGGTTCCGTTGGAGCCGCCCGCCGTTACCCAACAGAGTACCAGACCGCCGGCACCGCCTATGACGAAGCGGTAAACGCCCGCAAAACCGAAGATTGGGAAACCGCCACCGATGCGGCTAACCGTGTTCTGGCGGCCCTTTCCGGTATTACCGGCCCCGGAGGACAAACCGGCCCGGCCGCGGGCAAAGAACCGCCCCGGCCCGCCCTGGGAACCCTGCCGGCCCAGTATACGGTCCGCCAGTGGAGCAGTACCGGGGACTGTTTTTCTGCCATCGCCGGCTGGTCATGGGTATACGGAGATCCCCGCCAGTGGCGTATCCTCTATGAAGCCAACAAGGACAAACTGCCCAATCCCGATAATCCTCATTTGATTAAACCCGGCATAGTGCTGGATATACCCAGCATCAGGGGCGAAACCCGTTCCGGAATGTGGGACCCGGCGGTAAAATACTAGAAGCGCCGCAAAGTCACGCTGGCTTTGCGGTCCTTTATCTTTGCGCCAAATACAAGGCCAGGGCCGCGGCGCTGAGGGCGTGTACATAGGGCGGTTTTCCCATGTTGGTTATAACGTCTTTTTCGCTAAAAAATTCCGCTTCTACAAATTCATCCTCGTCAAGGTTTTGATGGGGAAGGGGACTTAAATCTTCTGCCAGATAAAAATGAACGTGGTTTGACATCATTGCCGGATTGGGGCTCATGGTTCCAAGTTTTACAAGGCACCCCGGCCGCCAGGCTGTTTCCTCTTCCAGTTCCCGTTTTGCCCCAGCTTCGGGATCTTCGCCTTCTTCAAGCACACCGCCGGGAAATTCCAGGCTTAGTTCCCGTGAACCAAACCGCCACTGGCGGACCAGGAGAAACTGCCGTTCGGCGTTACCCAGAGCATTCAGTGGAATGGTTATTACCGGGACTGCAATAACCCAATCCCGGCAGTCTATTACCGTAAACGTTTTAAGGTTTCCTTCGGGAGAACGACATTCCGTATCCCGGACGGATAAAATAGAGGAACGGTACACCTCCCGGCGCTGTTCTTCGGTCCAGATTAAATGACTTGCTTCCATGGTATATTGGTTTTATAGTAGAAAAGGAAAGCGATCAAGTCACTTGAGGGGGTGCCATGGCGATCATAACAATTTCCCGGGAATTAGCGGCGCTGGGGGATGAAACCGCCCATGAACTGACGGATCTTTTACACTACCGTTTTGTGGACAAAAAAAACCTGGAAGAACGGATGAAAAGCCTTGGCATGGCGGAACGGAAGATCATCAAGTACGATGAACGCAAGCCCTCGTTCTGGGCTTCTCTTTCCCAGGACCGGGACGATTATCTCCACTACCTCAAGACAGCGCTGTTTTCCGAAGCAGGCCAGGGTAGCTGTGTGTTCATGGGCCGGGGCAGCGCGGCCCTGCTCCGGGGCATTCCCGGGGTATTGTCGGTGTTTCTTTCCGCCCCGCCGGAGATTCGGGTGGAACGGGTAAAAAGTTATTTCCACTGCGACGACCGCCGGGCTCGGCAGATTATTGACCAAAGCGACCGTGACCGGGAAGGTTTTCATCAGTATTTTTTTGAGATGAGCTGGAAAGGGCCGGAGAATTATCACCTTACCCTTAATACGGGGCTGCTCCATCCCCAGCTGTGTGCGGCGCTTGTTAAGCTTACACTGGAAAAAACCCTTACCGAAGAAACCGAAACGGCCAGCGCCCTCTACATTAAAGATCTTATTCTGGGCCAGCAGGTGGTACACCATATCCTTTTTGATAAAGCAATCCCTATCCATTTTTTGGAAGCCAGGGTCAAGTCCGGGGCGGTTAGGCTTTTTGGGGTTGTCAATTCCCAGGCGCTCGTGGAGATGGCTGTTCAAAGCGCAAAAGAAGTGCCTGCGGTTAATTCTGTTACGGCAGAGATTCAGGTAGTTCAGGAATACAGCGTTGTACCCTAAGCCTGCGGGGCGGGCTGTTTTTTACCCTGTCAGATTTGTCAAGCAGGTAGATGAAGTGTTATTGATTTGCTTATACTAAACATATGCGTCCCTTTGAAGTAGCTGCCCCATACAAACCCGCCGGTGACCAGACCGAAGCCATAGCTGCCCTGGCGGCGGGTATTAAAGCCGGAGACCGTTTCCAGACCCTAAAGGGAGTTACCGGATCGGGTAAAACCTTTACCATGGCAAAAATTATTGAGGCTGTGCAAAAACCCACTCTGGTGGTAAGCCATAACAAAACGTTGGCAGCCCAGCTCTTTCGGGAATTCAAGGGGTTTTTCCCCCACAATGCCGTGGAGTACTTTGTTTCCTACTACGATTATTACCAGCCCGAAGCCTATGTGGCCAGCCGGGATCTTTACATTGAAAAAGACGCGTCCATCAACGACGAAATAGAGCGGCTTAGACTCAGCGCCACCCGGAGCCTTATGGAACGGGAAGATGTGATTATCGTGGCAACCGTTTCCTGTATCTACGGCCTGGCAACCCCGGAGGTGTATAAAAAAATGACCGCCCAGTTTGGTCTGGGCGACACTCTGGACCCCGATGCCCTGATGCGCCGTTTTGTGGAACTCCAGTACGAGCGGAACGATGCCGTACTGGAACGGGGCCGCTTTCGCCGCCGGGGGGATACGCTGGAAATTTTTCCCGCCTACCTGGAAGACGCCTACCGGGTAGACCTGGATTGGGATAAGGTGGAACGAATCCGCCGCTTTGATCCCGTTTCGGGCAAGGTCCTTGAAGACCTGGACCGGGCGCTGATCTACCCCGCCAAACAATTTGTGGTACCCGAAGAAATGGTCCGGGGGGCCCTTTCTTTGATCAGACAAGAGCTGGACGAGCGGTATGAACAGCTTAAAAATACCGGAAAAACCCTGGAGGCGGAACGGCTTAAAACCAGGGTGGAATATGATTTGGAAATGCTCAACGAGATGGGGTACTGTCCGGGAATCGAAAATTATTCTGCCCCTCTGGCGGGCCGTAAACCCGGCGCGCCGCCTGATACGTTGATCGACTACCTCCCCAAAAACGGAGACGGCTCGGCAGGACATCTTACCTTTATAGACGAAAGCCATGTAACCCTTTCCCAGATTGGGGCCATGTATGCCGGAGACCGTTCCCGCAAGCAAAACCTGGTGGACTACGGTTTCCGCCTTCCCTGCGCCCTGGATAACCGGCCCCTCCGTTACGATGAATTTGAAAAACGCATAGGGACTGCGGTGTTTGTTTCCGCCACACCGGGAAAGGTGGAAGTGGAAAAATCTGTCCGGGTGGTGGAACAGCTTATCCGGCCCACCGGTCTTTTGGATCCGGAAATAGAAGTGCGCCCCGCAGAAGGCCAAATGGAAGATATTTATGCAGAAGTACAAAAACGGATCAAAGCCGGAGAACGCTCCCTTATTCTTACGCTGACAAAAAAAATGGCAGAGGACCTGACAGATTATCTTTCCAGTCTGGGCCTTAAAGTCCGGTATATCCACAGTGAAGTAGAAACCATTGAGCGGGTGGAAATTCTTACCGCCCTCCGTTCCGGCGATTTTGATATCCTTGTGGGAATTAACCTGCTTCGGGAAGGAATTGACCTGCCGGAAGTTTCGTTTATAGCGATCCTTGATGCCGATAAAATCGGCTTTCTCCGTTCCCTTACCAGTCTGGTCCAGATCATCGGCCGGGCTGCCCGTAACGCCGCGGGTAAGGTGATCATGTATGCTGACCGGTTGAGCCCCGCCATGGAAGCGGCCATTGCCGAAACAGATCGCCGCCGGGAAGCCCAAAGTGCGTACAATAAAAAACACGGCATAACTCCCTCCACGGTAAAAAAAGCAGTGGCCAGTATTCTGGAACGGCACAACGATGAAGCCGCCGCCGCCGCTGCGGCTTCTATTGAAGTGCTAAAAAATTCCTTTAATATGCTTATCCCAGCCCAGCGCAAACAGCTTATCCGGGCACTGGAAAATGAAATGCTGGAACACGCCAAAAACCTGGAGTTTGAAGAAGCGGCGGCAATCCGGGACGAAATCCAGCGGATTGACGAACTGGGAAAACCCGCAGGGAAAAAAGGCAAAACCCCGCAGCGTACTGCGGGTTTTTAGAGCGGAATGTGTAATCCGCTAAAATGGGGAAATTTTCTGCGCAAAAAACTTGATAAAATCGTCTATTGGTTGTATATTAACTTCAACAGATGCAATAGGGAGTGATAAAATAACTTGCAAACACTAACATTTTTTGCCAATTCTTTGAGCTACCCCCCCCCGCATATAGTACGTTTTTCTGCTGTTTAATCACATTTACTAACATATCCTTACATTCTCTGGCAAATAGTGCCATTTACCGCAATCACAGGCCTGCGGTTTGATCATACACAGCGGGAACACCCGCAAAGGAGTTTTTATTATGAGAAAAATACTTTGGTCATTGTTGGTTTTAATTTTTGCGCTGGCCATGGCTTGCAGTAGTCCCAGCGGTAGTACCGGAGATTCCAAAACCTACTACAGGAGCATAGATCTCAGCACCGGTACTGAATATGAATTGGAGCTTGCCAGGGGAACAGCTGGGCGCTCACTCTGGTCAGACTTGTTACAACCTCGTTATCAATTGATCATAACAACTGTAACAGGTGCTATAAGTACCAGCAAGGGCACCGTTACCGGTAGCGGTGCCTTAACCTTGACGCCCAATGGCGTAAGCATTACGTTTACGGTAACGATAAGCAGCAGCGGAGAGATGGCTAACATTGAGGGAGAAATTACTCTTGTAGGCGGTGGAACGGTACCAGCGCCGCCAGATCTTTACGCTCTTATTGATGAAGGCCCTGGCGTTGTGTGGCTTGGTGTGGATTCAGTTTCCGGCAAAAATTTTGGTCAGATATCAGGGGTTTCCGGTACATACAAGGGGATTCTTAATACCAAAAAGAGCGGAGAGTCCTTTACACCAAATTTTATGGGAGGTGCTGGCACCTATCAAATTGTGGTCGACGATTCGGGAAAGGTGACTCTAACTCTGGACAGAAACGGTGATGCAAACCCAGATTCAGACCGTACATATTTTCCTCCTGATACGCAGGTTGTTTCCATTACCGGTTTTTCTGAGGAGGCTTCGACTGACTATCTTACCTGCGGCCAGTTTCTTTGGGTTGACAGGGATTGTACGGTTATTTTTGATGATGTTATAACATGTCGGCTTAAAGCGGGTTGGAACTATCTTCGCTTTGATAAGACTTGGAAGGTTAAGTAATCGCAACGACTTTTTTAAGTAAAACGCCAAGGGGCGGGAAACCTGTCCGCCTGGCACTATAAGGAATCTGTTAAAGAGGCTGCCGGAATGGCAGTCTCTTTTTTATCCCAGACGCAGTCTTGCGGCCAGAGAGAAATGCGGTCTACCCGGCGCCTTCCCACAGCGGGAAATCTGCCCGCATGCAGTAATGTACCTTGGCGGGGAGCATGTTGCACTGGGGAGGGTAATGGGGCAGTGAAAACATTTTGGAATTCCTCGCCCAGGCATACCCACCCCGGCAAAAATTCTAAATGATCCACCAAATGTAGGTATGCCTGGGCGAATTCTACAAGCGTTTTCACGGCCCCATTGCCCTCCCCAACGAAGCCTACACGCCAAGGCGAATTCTCCAATTTTTTCCCCAAATTCCTCTCCGCATACAAGCACCACGCAGTGTATTGCCCTAAATACTGTAGACCCCGCCTTTGTATGGAGGAAAACTATGGCGAAACACGTTAAGTATGCAAAATCTCACGACCCGATTATCGATCCCTGCTGGGACCCGGTATTCAAAAGTATTTTTACCAGGAATACCACCCCATCGGAAATAGCCCGGAAAAAACTGCTCTCGGCTATTCTGGAAAAACCGGTGAAGGAACTTAGTATAAGCGCCAATGAACCGCCGGTTTCCCGGCTGGACCAGCGGCAGATACGCTACGACATCCAGTGCCTCTTTAACTCCGGCGAACGGGCAGATATTGAGATGACCCTCTACCCGCACAAATGGGAAGTCTTCCGGATGGAGTACTATTTAAGCCGCCTCTTTGCTAATCAGGAAATCCGGGAAGAAAAGAGTTCGTATAAAACCCTGAAACGAAGCTATCAGATTTCCCTTTTGGCACGGGGCAGACTGTTTGAAGACAACCGTTTCGATCACCGCTTTATCTACTACGACCCGGAAAGCAAAATACCCTTCGGTGGACTAACAGCAATAATCACGTTAGAATTGGAAAAGCTGGGGGTAACAGCGGAAAAAGCAGTTTCTGCCATGAGCGAAAAAGAACGCTGGGCCGTATTTTTTAAGTATTACAACGATACGGAAAAACAGCCCCTGATACAAGAGATAACCCGCGAAGAGGAGGGCATAGCAATGGCGGCAGACGTAATCAGCGGATTTACCGCAGATGAAGTGGCGTTTTTCCACGAGATGAGTGTGGAAAAGTACGAACTGGATATGCGAGCCCACGCGCAGGAAGCCGAGGAGATTGGTGAAGCTAGGGGTGAGGCAAGAGGCTTGGAAAAGGCCGCACTGAACGCACTGGCAAAAGGATTCTCTGTAGAAACCGTTGAAGAGATAACCGGACTGCCGCTTGAAGCTATTAAGAAATTAGCCCTTCTTCAAACGGAGGAATAAATTGCCCGGTATACTTCGGGAATGTCCGTTTCTTCGATGGCGGCAAAGGTAACCCGGAGGTATTCATCTCCCAAAGCGATGGTGCCAATACCCTTTTTTAAGAGGGTCTGCCGCAGTTGTTCGACGGCCTTACAGCGAAAGCTCATAAAATAACCGGAATTAAAAGGCAGAACCTGGAGGCCTCTGGGCAGGGGATTTTCTTCGATAAACCGTTTAACTGCCAGATAACGGCCCCGGAGCATAGCAAAGAATGCCGCTTTATCCGCCTGGGTGGTGGGATCGTTCATCGTTTTAAGGGCCAGGTACTGGGCGGGGGTGTTGGCGCAGGAAACGGAAGACCGGATTGCTCCTATAAGTTTTTTTTCCAGGGCGGCATAGGAGGCTTCATCCAGACCCTTGGAACCAAAGCTGACAAAGGCTGTTCTAAAGCCCCAGACATAATCCTCTTTGGTGGGGCCGTCGATCTTTACTGCCAGGACCTTTTCGTGAAGACTGGCAAAACGGCTAAAGAGCGATTCCTTTATGGTTTTTTCCTCGTAAAAAAGACCAAAGTATGCGTCGTCACAGATTACCAGTACGGGGACTCCGGAAATGGCGGTATCCTTTACCAGACGGACCAGTGTATCCGCCTCTGCCGCTGTGGGGGTATAACCCGAGGGGTTCTGGGGAAAGTTAAGGATGATCCGCACCGTACCGGAGGCGGCTTCTTCTTTTAGGGCTTTTTCAAAAGCTCCTATATCAAGGCCCGAATGTAAACCGGAATCTGTCCCAGAACCAGTAGTTCCGGCGGATTCGGCAAAGAGCGGAATTCCCTTAAGCAGCGCCCCCCGGCGTTCGGTAAAAATAAGGCTGTAGTTATCCCACCAGGGGTCTCCTGCCAGCATGGTTTCCCCATGGTCCAGGAACAGATCGGCGATGTAGGAAATGCCCGAGGCAATTCCCGGTACCACCACGGGGAGGGAAAAATCAGCCTCCTTTAAGGAAGGATTTTTCTGCAGCAGTCCGGTTTTCCAGGCCAGGCGGAAAACTTCGACCCCGGCGGTGGGGGCATAAACCACGGATTCTTCCGGTTTAAGGCCGGGCAGTTCCCTGGCAAGGGCAGAAAGGATAAGCGGCTGGCCGTCATGGAAGGCCATGCCCAGGGTAGCGTTTACCCGGGCAGTTTTTTTTGCCTCCGCCGCCTGGGCAATGATGCCCCGGGGGAAAAAAAGCCGCCGCCCCAGGGCGGATAAAAAAGGCCCGGCGGAACTTTTGTCCAGAATTGAGTTAAGTTCAAGGGCAAGGGGATTTATTGCAGCCTCATGTTTCATAAGTGTAACCATACCGCTTCTTTAGGCATTTTAACAAGATGGATTTTGAAAAAATATTGAACCAGTGGGACAAAACCGCCGGTCCGGTTTACGATAAAGACGCTGAACTAACCCTGGGAGCGGAAACCGAATCCGCCGCAGTCCGGCGAAGGCGTCTTTTGCGGAAAAGTCCCGATGCGGTAATTGACCTCCACGGCCTTACCAGGGACAAAGCCTGGGATACCCTTACCGTCTTTTTTGGCGATGCAAGGAACAATGCCCTGGAAAAACTCCTGGTGATCCACGGTAAAGGAAACCATTCCGGAGAAAACGAAAGCGCCGGGGACACCGAGCGCGAAACCG
Source organism: Spirochaetia bacterium (assembly GCA_025997795.1). Lineage (GTDB taxonomy): Bacteria > Spirochaetota > Spirochaetia > Treponematales > Breznakiellaceae > BNVB01. The sequence continues at coordinate 8,746 of BNVB01000040.1, forward strand.
GGGTTCTTAAGCGAACAGTCCGGGATTTTATTGAACGCTGCCCCTTTGCGGGCGAAAGCGGCTATGGTAATGCCGCCGCGGGAGGCAGCGGATCAACCTGGGTATTGCTAAAAAATCATTAAATTACAGCTCGAACGTTAGAGAGAGCCTGTCATTAAATTACAGCTCGAACGTTAGGGAGATTAGCGTTCCCGGTAGATAATGCGGCCCCGGTTTAAGTCGTAGGGAGAAAGAGCAACGCGGACCCGGTCGCCTGGCACAATACGGATATAGTGCTTACGCATCTTGCCGGAAAGGTGGGCTAGAATAAGGTGTCCGTTCTGGTTGTCCAGTTCAATTCTGAACATGGTATTGGGAAGGGCTTCTTTAACCACCCCTTCTACTTCTATCGCTTCTTCTTTGGCCACAAAGCCTCCGTTGGTACTAGGGTAGCTTATAAAGAAGAAAGTTGTCAATGCCGCCGGCGTACTATGGCGGTTTTTCCCTTCACAGTTCACCCTTTTCATGCTATACTTACCTCATAATGACCATTGAACAAACTGTTGAGATACCCGCCAGCCCGCCAACAGACGGCACGCGAAACATTGAGCGTGTAGACGAACAAATGCCGCATGGCGTAGGCCCACTTAATGCCGCAGTTACCGTAAATGCAACAGGCCGATGGCTGACGATTAAGGTTCCCTACGAAGTACCGGCGGGGAAGACTATACTCACCTTTACACCGGCGGCTGATGACTACGTGTGCCCCCATTGCGGCAAGACGGAGCATATTCCCAATGCCGTTACCATTGCGGCCATGGAAGAGGGAGACGCCATACTGCGGGGGGAAATCCCGGCCAAGCGCTACAAGTCCGTTGATGAATTCTGGAAAGATCTGAATTTGTAAACCATGCTTGATCCTGTCAATTCCGGCCAATTCAAGAAAGATGCCCAAATAATGCAGCGCCGCGGCAAAGACATGGCTAAACTGCGGGAAGTTATCGATCTTATTACTGCGGAACAACCACTGCCGCCAAAGTATCGGAACCACGGGTTGTACGGTAATTGGGCGGGTAAATCCGAATGTCATATTCAGGGGGACTGGGTATTGATATATCGCATTGATCCGGCGGCTAAAATCGTTGTCTTTCACCGTACCGGGACCCACTCCGATTTGTTCTGACTACATCGTTTCTGTCTTTACGCTTCCCTTAAGAAAGTTGTCAATGCCGCCGGCAGCAAGCCGACATAGCCGTAAGTTATGTATCCGGTTATACTAAACTCGTGGATCCCATAAAAAAAGGCGTGTTTTTTGCCGTAGCATCTTATGTAAGCTGGGGTTTACTCCCCCTCTACTGGCATCTCTTAAACTTTACCAGTCCTTTCCATATTCTTGGCAGCAGAATTGTTTTTTCACTGGTGTTTACCGCATTGGTCTTGTTTGCCTCCGGAAATACCCGGTGGATACGGCTGCTTACAGAAAAACGAAGCCGGCTCTATACCATTGGTATGGGGTTTGTTCTTGCCTTAAACTGGGGGCTGTATATCCAGGCGGTTAATACCGGCCATACCATTGATGCGTCCCTGGGGTATTACATAAATCCCCTGGTGGTGGTAGTGCTGGGGCTTATCTTTCTGGGAGAAAAACTTACCGTACTCCAGTGGATTGCCTTTGGCCTTGCGTCCCTGGGGGTAGTGCTGCTTACGGTGTTTTCCGGAGTGTTTCCCTGGATTGCCCTGCTGTTGGCCCTTAGCTTTGGTCTTTACGGCCTTATTAAAAAGAAAAGTTCCGGCGGTGTTTTGGAAGCCCTGGGGGCGGAAACCCTGGCAGCTTTTCCCCTGGGACTGGCCCTGCTTTTTTTTACGCCGTATCCGGCGCCGGATACGGCAGCGCTTGCTTTGCTTTCGTTCCGGCAATGGGCCCTGCTGGTTTCTACCGGGGTGATTACGGCGATTCCTCTTTTAACGTTTGCCAGGGGAGCAAAACTCCTTCCGCTGGCAACGGTGGGGTTTCTTCAGTTTATTCAGCCCACGATCCTTTTTTTTATGAGTGTCTTTGCCTTTGGCGAACCATTCCCGCTGCGGAACCTGTGGGCCTTTGGCTGCATCTGGGCTGCGGTGGTTTTGTATTGTCTTTCGCTGCGAAAGAAGTATAAAATTCACCATGAACGGTGAAAACCCCCAGGCGGCCCTGGACCAAATCATTGCCAGTCCTGAATTTGCCCCGCATATCGTGGTTAACAAACTTATTCCCGCAGTGGAAGCTTCCTGTGTCCCTTTTCCCGCGAATTTGGATGAACGAATTGCCGCTGCCCTCCGCAAACGGGGCATAGACCGGCTTTATACCCACCAGGCGGAAGTGTGGGAGCGGGCCCGAAGCGGTCAAAATGTGGTGGTGGTAACTCCCACGGCGTCGGGGAAAACTCTTTGTTACAACCTTCCTGTCCTCCAGGCCTTGCTGGAGGATCCGGAAGGGCGGGCCCTCTACCTTTTTCCCACCAAGGCCCTTTCCCAGGACCAGCAGGCGGAATTGGGGGAGGTAACGGGTTTGGATCTTCCCGTTAAAACCGTTACCTACGACGGCGATACGCCGGGAAGCCTCCGGATTGCCGCTCGTGATTCGGGACGGATCGTAATCAGTAATCCCGATATGCTCCATGCGGGGATACTGCCCAATCATCCCAAGTGGATCAAGTTTTTTTCGCGCCTCAAGTTTATTGTTATAGACGAAGCCCACGCCTACCGGGGTGTATTGGGAAGCCATGTTGCCAATGTAATCCGGCGGCTTCGCCGTATCGCCGCTTTTTATGGCGCCGCTCCCCGGTTTATCCTTTGTTCCGCCACTATTGCCAATCCCCGTGAATTGGGGGAGGCCCTTATTGGGGAGAATCTGGTCCTGGTGGACAAAAATGGCGCTCCCCGGGGCGAAAAGCGGGTAATCCTCTACAATCCGCCCCTCTTGGACCCCGCTCAGGGGATACGCAAATCTTCCATGACCGAAAGCCGCCGGTGGATGACAGCGCTGCTTCGGGGCGGCATCAAAACAATTCTCTTTGCCCATTCCCGGATCAAAACCGAAGTGGCCGCCTCTTATGTGAACGAGGACCTGGCAAATCTTTATACCAACAACAGCGGAATCCGGGTGGAACCCTACCGGGGCGGCCTGCTTCCCAACGAACGCCGGGAGATAGAGCGGGGCCTTAGGGAAGGAACCATCCGGGGAGTGGTGAGTACCAATGCCCTGGAGTTGGGGATTGATATCGGCGGGCTTGATGCTTCGGTGGTGGCGGGTTTTCCCGGTTCGTTCAACAGTTTTTGGCAGCAGTCGGGCAGGGCAGGGCGGCGGGGCGGAACCTCGGTTTCGGTTTTTGTCGCTTCTTCCAGCCCGGTGGATCAGTTTATCATGAACGACCCTGACTGGTTTTTTGGCAAAGGCGCCGAAGAGGCCCGGATCGATCCGGACAATCCCTACATCCTTACGGATCATGTTAAGTGCGGCTGTTTTGAACTGCCCTTCCGGGATACGGAAATTACGGAAGCGGTAGGAGATGTCCTTTCATACCTTGAGGAAGACGGTATAGTCCGCCATACCGCGGGGAACGGAACGGCGGAAAATGCCGGACGCTGGCACTGGTCGGATCGTTCTTTCCCGGCAGAGGGGATAAGCCTCCGTTCTGCGACGGCAGACAATGTGGTGATCATCGACCTAACCAACGGAAGGAATGCCGTTATCGGCGAAATGGACCGGCCCAGCGCCCGGGAGCTTGTTTTTAAAAACGCCGTTTATATCCACCGGGGCCGGCAGTATCTGGTGGAAGAGCTGGACATAAGCAACCGGAAGTGTCTGGTGCGGGAAGCGGATGTTAATTATTTTACCGACGGCCTGGTAAAAACCGACATCAAGGTTCTGAGTGAAGATGAAGAAACTTCAATAAGTGCCTCGAATGAAACGGGGAATAGTACTATGGCTGCCAAAATGGTGATAGGTGACGTGCTGGTTCGTTCACAGGTTTCCAAGTTTAAGAAGATCCGTTTTCGTACCCACGAAAATATTGGTTATGGCGATATAGACCTGGGAGAAGAAGAAATGCAGACCCGTGCATTGATGATCCTTTTTCCCCAGGAAAGCGCCGCCGGGGCCGTTCTAACTTCCATGGACGAAGAAGAAGCGGGCTCGGTTCTTTCCGGAGCGGGAACCCTGGTACGGCATATTGCCCCGGTGTACCTGCTTTGCGATCCCCGGGATCTGGGCATAGCCGAACGGGTCCGGGACCCCCACTTTGCTTTTCCCGCTCTTTTCATCTACGACAAATATCCCGGCGGTACGGGTCTTGCCGAAGCCCTTGCGGGAAAAATCCGGGACGTGTTCGCCGCCGCCCGCCGGGCAGCGGCGGATTGTCCCTGTGCCGGCGGCTGTCCTTCCTGTGTCGGTCCCGAGAGCGACAAGGCCGGTACCTTACGCCTGCTTACGGCGCTGACAGCTCCATAATGGTTTCCAATCTCCGCGCCCGGCTTGCCCGTTTACGGCAGCAAAGCGAAAAAACGCAGAACATCGCAAAGGCGGCAGGGTCAGGCGCTGCGGCAGACAGCCCTGGCAGTATTCCGCCGGGCTGGACTCTTTGCGCTTACAAGGTACTGCGCCGTACCTTTACCCTGCCGCTGGATATGCCCGCGGCATTGCTGCCGGCAATGCCGACGGTACTGCCGGAAACGCTGCCGCTCCTGATACCGGACCTGAACGGAGATTCCGCCGTTCTGCCAAAGCCCGGGGATTTTCTTTTCTTTGACCTTGAAACCACCGGTCTTTCCGGCGGGGCGGGGACCGTAGCTTTTCTTGCTGCCTTTGGCCGTTTTATTTTTGATGAACAAAATCAGCGTTTTACGGATCTTGAACTTACCCAGTTTTTGCTGCTTGATTATCCCGGCGAAGCGGATTTTCTTGAAGCGGTTCTAAGCTTTCAAAAAGATCATCCCGGTTTTCTTACCACCTATAACGGCAAGGCCTTTGACATTCCCCTGATCAAGACCCGCTGTCTTATGAACGGAATACCGTCTCCCCGTTTTTTCCAGGCAGATTTGCTCCACCCTGCCCGGCGGCTCTGGAAACGGATACTCCCCAACTGTTCCCAGGCTACGATTGAAACGGCGGTGCTGGGCCTTGACCGTACCGGGGATCTGCCGGGGGCTATGGCCCCCGATATCTGGTTTACCTTTTTGCGGTCCGGCGGGGAATTTTTCAGTTCCACTGCCGGGTCTGCGGCGGCGGCTTTGCTGGCAATCTGTGATCACAATGTAAAGGATATTTTTGGCCTTGCCGGACTGTTCCGGGCCTTTACGGAAATTGCCGCGCTGCCCCTGGAAGCGGTCCGCCGTTTCCGCTGTGACGGGGAAAATCTGGCACTCCGCTGGCGGAGGGCGTTCATAAAAGCAAGCTCCCGGAGGGACAAAGATACGGCCCGTAAACTGCTGGAAGCGGCGGCGGAAGTTTATCCCCGGTCTGCACTGCGTTTGGCCTTTGACCAAATTCGCGAAGGCCGCTATGAAGAAGCAAGGACAGTGTTGCAGCGGCTTGGCGGAACGGAACCCCGGTTTCCGCTAAAACGGGAAACCACCACCAGCAGCGAAGGCGGGAAGGGGACCTGGAAGGTTCCCTGTACCGCCGCTGTCCGGGCGCTGGCCCTGCGCGCGCTGGCCATAGATGCCGTTAAACGGCTCCAGCGGCCTGACCTGGCGCTCAGCTTCCTTGAAAGGGCGCTGACTCCGCTTCCCGCCGTCCCGGATATGCCGGATAGACCGCTGCCGCAGGGATTACAGGCGGATCTGGAAAGGCGGCGGGAACAGCTTTGGGGTTACTCAAAGAGACCATCCGCGCTATAGTAGTTTTATGAAACGCAGACTTATTACTTCCGCACTTCCCTATGTAAACAATGTGCCCCACCTGGGGAACCTGATCCAGGTCCTTTCCGCCGATGTTTTTGCCCGGTTTTGCCGGCTCCGGTCTTACGAGACCCTCTATATCTGCGGTACCGATGAATACGGTACCGCCACAGAAACAAAGGCCGCCGAAGAGGGGATAAGTCCCAAGGAACTTTGCGACCGGTATCACAAGATCCACGCCGGTATTTATACCTGGTTTAACATTGGCTTTGACAAATTTGGCAGAACCTCTACGCCTGTCCAAACCGATGTGACCCAGCATTTGTACCAAAAACTTGATGAACACGGATACATCAGCGAAAAAACCAATGAACAGCTTTACTGCGGAAGCTGCAAGCGTTTTTTGGCGGACCGTTATGTCCGGGGCATATGCCCCCACTGCGGTTCTGCCGATGCCCGGGGGGATCAGTGTGAGTCCTGCGGAAAACTTTTGGATCCGACGGAACTAAAAGACAGCCGCTGTTTTTCCTGCGGCGCTTCGCCGTCTCTGGAAAAAACCAGCCATCTTTATATTGATCTTCCCAAAATAAAAGACCGCCTCCAGGCGTGGATCAAAGAAGCTTCGGTTAAAGGTGAGTGGGCCAACAATGCCATACAGATGACCGCCGCATGGATTCGGGACGGCCTTCACGAGCGGGCCATCACCCGGGACCTTAAGTGGGGCATTCCCGTGCCTCGGCCTGGTTACGAAAACAAGGTGTTTTATGTGTGGTTTGACGCACCCATTGGTTATATTTCGATCACCGGGAACCTTGCCTCGGATAACGGAAAAGACTGGAAAGCCTTTGTGGACTACTGGTGGAAGAGTCCCGGCGAAACGGAACTTTTTCAATTTATCGGCAAAGACAATATTCCTTTCCATACAGTAATTTTTCCTTCTACCCTCTTGGGAAGCGGCGAGGACTGGACCATGTTACACCATATGTCCAGTACCGAATACCTTAACTATGAAGGCGGCAAATTTTCCAAGACCCGGGGTATTGGTGTTTTTGGCACCGATGTGATGGAAACGGGAATTCCCGCAGATGTATGGCGTTTTTATCTTTTTTACAACCGGCCCGAAAAGGCCGATGCGCTTTTTACCTGGAAAGATTTTGAAGAAAAGGTGAACGGTGAACTTATTGGTAATCTGGGGAACCTTGTGAACCGGACCCTGTCCTTTGTTACCCGCTACTATGACGGAACCATTCCCGGTGTTCCTTCGGAGAACGGCGGGAATAGTTCCCTTTCCTGGGACGAAGTACGGCGCTTTGAAACTGACATTACTGCCAAACTTGAACGGGCGGAACTGAGGGATGCCTTTCGTTTGGTTTTTGAACTTTCTTCTTATGCCAATAAAGTTTTTCAGGATGGAGAGCCCTGGAAGTACCGCAAGGAAGATCCCCCCAAAGCGGCGGCGCTTATCCGGGATCTGTGCCATCTGGTGCGGGACATCGCCATCCTTATTGAACCCTATATGCCCGAATCGGCCGGGCGGATCGCTTTCTTCTTTGGCCTTTCCCTTCATTCAGCGCCGGGAGCTGCGGCCAATCCCGGCCTGAACTGGAATGATCTTGGCAGTCCTTCGGGACTGCCGGGGCCGGTAAAAAGCGAAGTGCTCTTTACCAAACTGGAAAATGAAAAGATAACGGAACTGCGGGAAAAATATTCCGGCAGCCAGAAAGACCGGGAAACGGCGGTTTTATCCGTGGATAAAGTTACCGATAAAGCAGCGCCCGATTTTGCTTCTACCCTGGATCTCCGGACTGCCAAGATCGTTAAAATTGAACGGCACCCCAATGCGGAAAAACTGTATATTGAAACGCTGGAAATTGGCAAAACCGAAGGCGGCACTGAAGAACGGGTGATCGTTTCCGGTCTTGTTCCCTTTTACAAAGAAGAAGAACTTTTGGGTAAACATATCATTGTGGTTTACAATCTTAAGGCGGCAAAACTGCGTGGAGTAGAAAGCCGGGGAATGCTGCTGGCTGCCTCGGATCATAACGGGCCCGATGGGGCAGAACGCTGCGAAGTGTTGGATTCTTCTGGTTTAGCTGTGGGAACACGGGTTGTACTGGAAGGAACCGAAGCGGGAGCGCCGCCTGCGGAAATTACCGTGGATACTTTTTTTAGCATACCTATCCAGGTGACGGATCATATCGTTACTTCCGGAGGAAAGGCCCTTACCCTGGACGGCAAACCGGTAAAAACAGGTCTCATAGCCAATGGAGAAGTACATTAGTTCATGTATCTTTATTCCCTAAACCCCGCAGAACAAAACATCTGCGAAAAAGCAGGATCATTCTTGCAGTCGAATTTCTGGGGTGCCTTTAAGGCCCGCTTTGGCTGGAAGGCGCTTGCTTTTAACGCTGTTGTCAATGCACCCTCCGCCGACGGGCCGCCGGCGGATGCTCCGCAAGCCCAGGGGGAAATTTTCCGGGCGGAAGTTTCCCTTTTGGTGTTACACCGCCGCCTGGGGCCGGGAATTTCATTCGCCTATGTTCCCTGGGGGCCGGAACTTCCGCCTGACTGCCGTGTCAACGCCCGCAGTGAAACGGCGGCGGAAATAGCCCTTTTGCTGCGAAAATTTCTGCCCCCGGATACAGCATTTATCCGCTTTGACTTTCCCTGGTATACGGAAGAAATCGACGGTACCACCGGTACCGCCGGTACCGCCGGTACCGGCGAAACAGTGCGGCGGCCTTTTGTTAAAGCCGCCGTGGAGGTGCAGCCCCCCGACTCGGTACTGGTGGATTTACAACCCGAAGAAGCGGCCATACTTGGCGCCATGAAAGCCAAGTGGCGTTACAATGTGGGGCTTGCGGAAAAAAAGGGAGTTGTTGTACGAAAGGCCGTTTCTTCATTAAACGGCGGTTTGGATAGGCTTATGGGTGAACTGGAAAAATTTTATGGTATCTATAAAGAGACCGCTGCCCGTGACGGCATAAGCATCCATAACATTGAATACTATGCGGCCCTTTTTGAAACCGCCGCCGCTTATGGCGTGGACACGAGACTGTATCTGGCTTCCCACGAAGGGGAAGACATTGCCGGTATTGTAACCCTCTACCGGGGTCTGGAGGCGGTGTACCTGTATGGAGCATCGGCAAACCATAAGCGGAACCTTATGGCGCCCTATGCATTGCAATGGCAGGCCATGAGGGATGCCAAAGCGGCGGGCTGCGGGTTCTACGACCTGTACGGCATACCCCCGGTTTCCCCCGAAACGGATCCTAATCATCCCATGGCGGGGCTGTACCGTTTTAAGACAGGTTTTATCGGCGAAAACGGAGCGGGGGGTAAAATTATTCACCGTCCGGGAAGCTGGGATTATTCCTTCCGACCGCTGGCAAAAGCCCTTTACTCGGCGGCGGAAAAAACACGGAAGAAAATGTGGGATATAAAGAAAAAACATAAACGGCGGTAAAAGCGCTGGTTTCAAAATCTGACATTTTGGAACTGGCTCGAGTATTTAAACAATTCGTGTCCCTTCCAGCCGTTTAAGCCGTCCTTCGTCCAGTATAACCGAAAGATTTTTTTCCTGGGCGGGGATTACCAGCCCCTTGGGGCCGTTTTTAACGCGGCGCAAATATTTTACCTGGGTATAGTAAAGATCCCCCCGGCCGTTGTTTCTGCCCTTGGAATAAAAAAGCGCCAGGGAACCCGCATCCAGCAGTATTTCCAGGGGTACGGTTTTTCCCGCTTTATTTTTGATAAACACATACGAACCTGCCCAGTCCCGGACATGGAGCCAAAGATCGTTTCCCTTTACATGGCGGCGGAGCAGTTCGTCGTTTTCTGCCGCATCCCGGCCCACAAGAATGAGCCAGCCGCCGTCGGCAAAGGAAAGGCCCACAGGAACTTTGCGGCCTGTTTTTTTTGCGGCATCCGGTAAAATTCCGCGGTGCGTTTTTTTAAGCAGGGCCTCCAGCCGGAGGGGATTTGTTTCACCCAGGAGCCGTTCTTCCGCTTCCGCCAGCAGTTCCAGCTCCCGCTCTCCGCTGCTTATTTCTTTACGAATATCTCCCAGACCGCTTTTTGCTTTGCGGTATTTTTCGTAGTAGGCCTCGGCGTTTTTGGCAGGGCTTTTGCGGGGATCCAGCTCAATGCGGATTGTTCCGCCCCTGTTCATGGCCGCAGTCTCTGCCGCACAATTTTCTGTTTCCAGCCAAACCGCCTCGGCGGGAATGGAAGCGCTGTTGGAAAGGATAAGATCGCCGTATTCCCGGAACCGTTCCCCGCCGGCATAATCCGCTTCTTTTTCCCTAAGCTTAAGGAGCGCTGCTTCCAGACGGTTCCGGTTTTTCCCGATGTTTCGTTTTGCTTCTTCACGCAGTTCTTCCAGCGAAAGCCTGCCGCCATGTTCGGCATACCATTCATCAACGCGGCTGTTAAAAGAACCTTCGCCGGGCAGTTCCCGGACTTCGTAGACTTTTCCCGTTCCCGGCCGCGCTTTTTCCGCTTCAAGCTGCAGCTCGGGCCGGTATACACCGCCCCCTGTTTCTCCGCGTTTAGGAAGCCGCTTCATGGCATCAAGGATAATTCCGTCTTCTCCTGTTACAATGACATTGGCCGCATTAGACCAGAGCCGTATATAGAGAAACAGGCAATTTTCGCCCCGCCGCAGGGTGATCCGTACAATGCGGTTGTCCCCCAGTTGAACCGCCTCTTCGATACGGCCGTTGACAATCCGGGACTTAAGGAATTCGGCAAAACGCAGGGGTTTTTCACTCTTTGGGGCGGCCCGGAATGTTTCGTGGATTCTGCACGCCAGCGGGCTTAGCGAGATAAGGATAAGGTGAGCCTCTGCGGTTTGTCCGGCTGTTTCCAAACGTTTGCCGTATACCTGAAGGGCCAGTACATCGTAGGTACTTTGATAAACCTTTTGAATCTGCATACCCTCAAGCTTAAGTTCCTGCAGCACAAGGTTTATTTCTTTCCAGTTAAGGGACAAGGGTTCCTCCGTTTTTACAGCTTACCATGAGCGGCGGAGGTGATATAATCCTTCTATGATGATTCGCCGTGTCTGTTGTGTCCGCCGTGTTTTCTTTTTCCGCCGCTTTTTTTGTGCCGCTCTCTTGTTCCTGTTGTGTTTAAACGCCGGTGCCCAAAATCGGGCTGCCCGGAACGGGACCGCCCGGAACGGGAGAACCAGCCGTGCGGAAACCGCCGTTTTCCGGGAGGAGGCCGCCCGGATAAGCCGCGGTATGACAAGGGAAAAGCTGGCTGCCCAGGTTTTCCTGAGCGCCGTAGAGGGCCGCAGCTTTACCGAAAATACCCGGCGGCTTCTTACAGAAATACCCGCCGGCGGGATCATGCTTTTTGCTTACAATGTCAGCGCAGATACAGAAAAGTCCCGGCTCTTTATTGATGAACTTTCCCGTTTTGTCGCAGCCCTTTCGGTGGTTCCCTTTATTGCTTCGGATCAGGAAGGAGGGGCGGTCCAGCGTTTCCGGGGTAAGGCCGCTCTGCCTGCTCCGTTGTCCTACTGGGAGCGGCGGGAAATGACCGCATCCGGCGCAGGCGGCGGGGATATTTTGGCGGTCCTGGAGCAGGATGCAATGGCGGCGGGAAAAGAACTGCGCCGCATCGGCATTACCCTGAACCTGGCCCCGGTGGCGGAACCGCTGGCCGACATAAACAGGTCCTTCCTAAAGGATCGTTCCTATGGCCCCGATGCGGCCTTTACCGCCAGCGCCGCCGCCGCCTTTGTCCGGGGTATGAAGAGCGCCGGTATTGCCTCGGTACTAAAACACTATCCCGGTAATTCCGGCGCCGATCCTCACCGTTCCCGGGCAAAACTCGATATTTCTGCGGCAGAACTGGAAAGGCTTACCGGGCCTTTCCGGTTCGTTATTGACCGGGAAGAACCGGCGGCGGTGATGGTATCCCATGTTATTGTTCCTGCCTGGGATGACAGGCCTTTAAGCCTTTCCCCCCAGGCGGTAAAGCGGCTGCGGGATTTTGGCTTTGAGGGAATTATTCTGGCCGATGATTTTACCATGGCTGCCGCCGGAGCCGCTCCGGAAGTCTCTACCGTGGAAGCCCTTAAAGCCGGGGTAGACATGATCATGGCCTGGCCGGGGGACCTGCGAAAACAACACCGGGCAGTGCTGGATGCGCTGGAACGGGGCGAGCTTTCCGAAGCCCGGCTTAGGGAAGCGGCGGAGCGGATCATTTTTCAAAAGCTCCGGTATGGACTTATACGTTCATTTTGAGTAGAATTACTATAATGGAAACTTCACTGGAAAACAGAATTCTTTTTATTAACGATGATGTTGCGGCTGTTAATAAATTGTCCGGCGAAGCCATGGAAGGGGCCAAACGGGGAATAACGGATCTGGCCCTGCTTGTTAAAGAACAGTTCGGCATAAAAAAAGGCAAAAACGAATTCGATCCGGCAGCGGTACACCGGCTGGATGTGCCCGTTACGGGCTGCGCCCTTTTTGCCAGAAACGCCAAAGCAATAACGGCGCTTAACAAATCATTTTCCCGGACCATGTACGAGGAAGGCCGGGCAGAAAAATACTACTGGGCGGCGGTGGAACTTTCCAGGGCTTTTTCCGGCCTTCCCGAAACGGGCGAACTGATTCACTGGATACAGACCAATGCCAAAAAAAATAAAAGCACCGCCTATGACAAAACCGCCGCCGGGCGCAAAGAAGCTATACTCCGCTACCGTATCCGGGGCCGGGGAAAAAGTTACGGTTTTATGGAAATAGAACTTGTTACCGGGAGGCACCACCAAATTCGCGCCCAGCTTGCCGCTTTGGATATTCACATTAAGGGTGATCTAAAATACGGCTCAAAACGCAGTGAACAAGATGGCGGTATCCGTCTCCATGCCCGGTCCCTCTACCTGCCCGATCCTTCCGTACCGGGGAACTTTATTCAAATTACCGCCAATCCGCCCAGGATGGATAAGCTGTGGGATGAATTTGCCGCTCAAAATACCCAGGCTATACGTGGTGGCTTTCCAGGGTCCGCAGTACGCTAAAGTTAGGATCGGCCTTAAAGAAGGACGTTTCCTTTCCTTTGCAGACAAGCCGGGCCGCTTCTCCTTCTACCGATATAATTCCTTCGTCCAGGGCATTTCCCTCGTAGGGGGCAAAGAGGGTTCCGCTGCGGAGTGTTTTCTGACCCATGGCGGGTATCTTGACGATGGTCGGGTTTCCCAATACCTGCCGGGTTTCCCGTGCAAAGGCTAGGCCGTAGGCATAGGCGGCAACGGAATTTTCCAGTCCCAGGCAGTAAGTTAGATCCGGGCCGCCTTCATAGGGAGCCCAGGGAGTAAAGGGCCGGCCGCCGTATTGCATCCAAAGGTTGTTAAAGTAAAGGGCAATATCTTCGTCTCCCGCTCCGCCGGGGCCGGGGCTGAATGAAACATAGGCCATTTTTTGGAAGGGGTTTACCACTCCAAGCCAGGTAAGGGGAGCCCTGCGGGAAACCGCTCCAACGGCAAAATCGGTATAACCGTTAGGAGAAGGTACCAGGGAAATATCTTCCCTGCCGCCCCGGAGCAGGGGCGCTTTGGAAAGACTTGCAAATTCCGCCCCCAGGGCAAGCCGGGTGGTGGTGTCGAATTCGCCGCCGGGAGGGGGTGTCATCCATTTTTCTGC
>BNVB01000041.1 GCA_025997795.1 Spirochaetia bacterium
CCCCATGTGTACCCCCGGCTGCCGCGGGTTAAAGTCCGATGGCGCCGGGTTTAGTGTATGGGCTACGGTAAGATTTTAACGTGAGGAATTCGATGCGCTATGGTAAGATTTAACGTGAAGCAATGCGTTTTGTTGACTAAACCTGGCAAACGGGGTATACTGCCCATGGTTTATCGTATAGTTAAGGAGGAATGATGATGAACAGAAAAACGGCCCTGCTGGGCCTCGCGGTAGTTTTGGCCTGCCTTGGTCTGGCGGCCTGTAGTAAACCAAAACCAGGAACAGGGCTTACCCTCAAAGACGGCGTCCTGATGATAGGCATGGAAATAGGGTACCCCCCTATGGAATACTTCGATACCGATGGTAAAACTCCCATCGGCTTTGATGTAGAAATGGGCAAGGCTGTGGCTGCCAAAATGGGACTCCAGGTAGAATTTGTTGATACCGCCTGGGACGGCATCTTTGCCGGGGTTGATACGGCAAAGTACGATTGCATTATGTCGTCAGTAACCTATACCCAGGAACGGGCGGCCAACTTTAACTTTACCAAACCCTATGCGGCCAACTCCCAGCTTTTGGTAGTTCGCAAGGATTCAGCGGTAAAACCCAAAAGCCTGGACGATGTGGTGGGACTGCGGCTTACCTATCAGGCAGAAACCACTTCCAACACGCTGGCCGATGAATGGATTGCAAAAACTAAGGCGATTATTGATACCTTTGAATACGACAAGGTGATGAACTGCTTTGATGAGCTTACCCTTAACCGGGTTGATGTTATCCTTGTAGACAGTGTGGTTGCCGCCGAGTATCTTTCCCGGCCCAATAATCCTTTTGAAATTTCCGCCGAAGTCAGCAATGACGAAGTGCTTGCGGTCTGCATCAAAAAGGGAAACGATGCCCTGACAGCGGCTCTGGACAAAGCCCTGGACGATCTCTATGCCGATAGGACCCTCCAGCAGATTTCCCAGAAAATTTTTGGTACTGACGTGGTTACCAGCGCCAGAAACCAGTAGCATAAATGGAAAGCCTTTATATAGTTAACTTACGTTAACTATATAAAGCATCCTCAACCAATCGGGAGTTTCATGGCAATCATACAAAGAATGATCGACTGGGTTCCGCCGCTTCTTGACGGCGCCAGGGTCACTATTTCCCTTACCATTGTGTCAGTATCTGCGGGACTTATTTTAAGCCTGTTTCTTGCCCTGGGAAAAATGTCCAAGCGGGTTCTTCCCAACAAGATTTGTTCCGCCTATATCTTCTTTTTCCGGGGTACCCCCCTCTTGATGCAGTTGTACTTTATCTACTTTGGTCTGCCCCAGATTACCCCGCTCCTTACCATTAACAACCGGTTCATCGCCGCTTTTATCGCCTTTAGCCTTAATTCGGCGGCCTACTGTGCAGAGATTATCCGGGCGGCGATCCAGAGCATTGATAAGGGTCAGTTCGAGGCGGCAAAGGCATTACGCATGTCCTATGCCCATACCATGTCCCTGGTAATTATTCCCCAGTCAATCAGGCGGCTTATTCCGCCGGTGGGTAATGAATTTATCATGATGCTTAAGGATGCTTCCCTGGTGTCGATCATTGCGCTGACCGACATAACCAAACAAACCAGATCCATTCAGTCCTCTACCGCATCGTCCATGGTATACATACCGGCAATGATTCTTTACCTTATCATCACTGCGATTTTTACTTTTGTTTTCCATAAACTGGAAAAGAAATATTCGGTATATCTTTAGCGCCGTCTAACCGGGAGTTTATCTATGTCCATGATTAAGACCGTCGATATCAGCAAAACCTTCCACGGTAAAAACGGAAGGGAACCTCTGGAGGTGCTTAAGCAAGTATCCCTTACGGTGGAACAAAAGGAAGTGGTCTGCATCATAGGGCCGTCCGGGGCGGGAAAATCAACCTACCTGCGAACCCTTAACCGGCTGGAAACCATCGACTCGGGTAAAATCTATGTGGAAGACAAACTGCTCTTTGACTGCCATAACGGGGTAAACGCCGTTCATCTTTCCCACCAGGAACTTAATGCGTCACTTCTGGAAGTGGGCATGGTTTTCCAGAACTTTAACCTTTTCCCCCATAAAACCACCGTGGAAAACCTTATGTTGGCTCCGGTACATGTACGGAAAATTCCGCCCGAAGCGGCCCGGGGAAAGGCCCTGCAGCTTCTGGACCGGGTTGGGCTTTCCGACAAGGTGGATGCATATCCTGCCCAGCTTTCCGGGGGCCAGCAGCAACGGGTGGCCATTGCCCGGGCCCTGGCTATGGAGCCGAGGATAATGCTGTTTGACGAACCCACCAGCGCCCTGGATCCGGAACTGGTGGGAGAAGTTCTGGCGGTTATGAAAAGCCTTGCCCAGGGGGGAATGACCATGCTGGTGGTTACCCACGAAATGGGCTTTGCCCGGGAAGCGGCGGACAAGGTAGTGGTTATGTTCGAAGGCCGGATCATCGAAGCGGACAAGCCGGAAAAGATCTTTACCAACCCCACCCATGACAGGACCAGACAGTTTTTACAGAGTGTGCTATAATTTTTTTTGCAGCAATGGATATTTTTACAACACTGAACCAATATGTGCAATTTTATCCTCTTGCAGCCCTGGTTGGACTGCTTTTGGCGGGATTTAATATACCGGTATCCGAGGATCTCGTTATTATTACCGGAGCCCTCCTAAGCCAGGGAACTCCAAGCATTCTTGTACCAAGTCTTTTGACGATTTATGCGGGTGTTATTGCCAGCGATTTTGGGTCTTATTATCTGGGAACCCTGGTACGGAAGGGCGCAATCAGGGCAAAATTTATTGCCGCCCTGCTTTCGCCAAAAAACCTGGATCAGGTTCACCGGCATCTGGACAAACACGGTTTCCTTACTTTTATCATCTGCCGTTTTATTCCCTTTGGTGTACGAAATACCCTGTTTATGGGTTCGGGTTTTTTGGGGCTGCCCCTCCGCCGTTTTGCCCTCTACGACATTATCGCAGCCCTAATCAGCACCAATACGCTTTTTTTTCTGGCCTACCAGTTTGGCGATGATGTACGGAACCCCATCCGGGTAGCGGGCATTGTCCTCTTTATCCTGCTGTTTTTAGCTATCCTGGCCCTGGTGATCCGTTTTCTGGTACGGCATTTTCCCATTACTCCCTACGGCCTGCCCCAGGCGGCTGTGTTCCCTTCTATTACTGCTGTTATCATGGCGGCGCTGTTAATTGTTTTTTGTCCCGCCCCCTGGCTTATTCCTTTGGAGGCGGCGCTGTTTCTTGTTCTCCTTTGGATGCTGTCGTTTTTTAGGAACCCTCCCCGGAAAATTGTCATGGATGAATCGGCGCTGCTCTCTCCGGCAGACGGTAAAGTTACGGACATTACCGAAGTAAAGGATGATGAATTGGGGCCGCTTTTGCGGATAGGCATATTTTTGAGTATCTTTAATGTTCATCTTAACCGCGCCCCCTGTTCTGTTAAGGTGGAACGGATTACCTATAAAAAGGGGCTGTTCAAAGATGCCCGGTCCCCCGATTCAACCAGGGTGAATGAATCCAATACCCTCTTTATGACACGCCTGGCCGAACCAAAGATACCGCTTCTGGTGCGGCAGGTAAGCGGGGCCATTGCCCGGCACATTGTCTGTAAAGTAAAAGAACAGGGCGAATTAAAACAGGGAGAACTTTTTGGCATGATCAAATTTGGTTCCCGTACGGAGCTTTATATTCCCGCTCATTCCAGCTATGAAGCGGCGGTAAAACCCGGCGATATAGTCCGCGCAGGACTTACCGTGCTGGCAAGGTACCGCAATGGCTAATCAATTAAACAGGCAAACGGCCAATTCCCGGACAAGGCGAAAAACGACGCTCCATAAACGGAAACGGCTTAAATACATTGCCGTACTGCCCACGGCGGTTACCCTGGTAAACGCACTCTGCGGTTTTTTGTCGATTGTATACGCAAGCCGGGGGCCGCTCTTTTTTCGCGTATCCGGTTATCTAATCGTCCTTGCCATGATTGCCGACATCTTTGACGGCCAGGTTGCCCGGTGGAGCGGGTCTGCCTCCGGTTTTGGCGGCCAGCTCGACAGCCTTTCCGATGTCTTAAGCTTCGGCGCCGCTCCGGCTTTTTTGATGTTTAAGGTAATGGAATTCCACCTTGGGCTGGAAGCATCCACAAGAAAATTCTTTTTTCCCGCATCCCTTTGGAAAGCCTTCCCTCAGGATAGTCCCCAACTGGCCCAATTGGCGGGCAGGTGGGTGCTTTTTACGGCGATTTTTTATGTACTCTGCGCCATAATACGGCTGGCCAGGTTTAATGTAGAAAACGATACGGATGTTTCCGCCCACCAGAATTTTGCCGGCCTTCCTTCTCCGGCAGCTGCGGGGGTAGTGGTCAGCCTGGTGATTTTCCAGGAAGATTTTCTGGTTCACCTGGGATCCCGCCTGCCGGAATTTTCCACCACCCTCATAGACATTACCCGGTGGATCCTTCCGCTGGCGGTTCTTGCCAGCGGTATCCTGATGGTAACCCGGATACGGTACTCCCATTTGGCTAATAAACTGCTGCGGGGAAAGAAAAATTTTGTTACCGTACTGCTGGTCCTCTTTGCCGTTTTTTTGGCAGTATGGAATATTGAACTTGCCCTAATCCTGGGTTTTTGGGGTTTTGCCGCCGCCGGAGTTATCCGCGAACTTTTTGGCCGTGTATTCCGGAAGCATATTTGATGTTACAATGAAATAGGAGAGAAACCATGGAAGAAAATTCTGTTTTCTGGGATGATGCTTATTCGGTAGGTTTTGATACGATCGATGAGCAGCACAAAGAACTGGTGCGGATGACCAACCTGCTTTTTGAGGGGTGCAAACAGGGAAGCACCTCGGCGGATGTGGCTCTTATGAAGACCATCCGGAGTGCGGTGGAATATGCCCAGACGCATTTTTATACAGAAGAAAAGTATATGAAACAGGTGAATTATCCCGATTTGCCAGCCCACAAAGAAGAGCACACTACTTTTGTTTCCACTGTATTACAGGCTGTTAAAGAATTTGAGGAAGGAAAATCGGAACCCATAGCCCTGGCCCGGTTCCTGAAACAGTGGCTCCTTAACCACATTGCCGGATCGGACAAAAAATACGCTCCCTATCTTGCCGGGCTGTAATATGTTGTACTAAAGCATGATTGTAACGGTTCTTGTTATCATCGTTCTGGCAGCTGGTTTCCCTTTCTTTTTTTTAATGGCGGCCCTGGCCGGAGATATCTTTTTTATACTGCTCTGTATTTTTTACCCCCTGGCGATTGCTACCCTGATCTGCTGGAACAAACGAACTAAAGCGGTTTTTATTCCGCTGGCGCTTACGATCATTACCATAGGAATAGCGGGAGGAAGAATACTCTACAACGACTATGTGCGGGAACTGACATCCATAGACGAACGGGATATGCGCCTTTATCAGTATATTCCTTTTGGGTATCCCCCTGAAGGGCAAAAGCTTGCCCGGCTTGACGACACTACGGTTCTAACGTTCAAGAATCTTGATCCCGCCGTGCTTCCCCGGATGGACGGCGCCACTGCCCTGTACCCGGTTTATGCCGCTTTTGCACAGGCCCTTTATCCTGCGCCTGCCAAAACCGAAGAGCCCGATAAATTCAACTATTATCCAGGGGACAATAGCAGCTTTACCAGATGTTCCGGAACCGGTGAGGCCTACGACAGACTGCTAAAAATATCGGAAGATGAAACACTTCCGGATATTATTTTTTGCGCCCGTCCTTCCGGAGCACAGCTTGAAAAGGCCGCCGCTGCGGGCATGGAATTTACCTTAACTCCCATAGGCCGGGAAGCATTCGTGTTTTTTGTCAATCACCGGAATCCGGTAAACGATATCACTATAGAATCAATCAAGGGAATTTATTCGGGAACGATAAAAAACTGGAAAAAATTGGGAGGAAAAAACCAGTCCATACGGCCTTTCCAGCGGCCGGAAAATTCCGGAAGCCAAACAATCCTGGAAGCGCTTATGGAAGGTACTCCTATTGTAAAACCCCGCATGGAAGAAGTGGCGGAAGGCATGGGCGGCATGATCCGCCGGGTTGCGGGGTACCGGAACTTTAACAATGCCATAGGGTATTCATTTTTATTTTTTGCCTCCGTCATGGCTCCGAATGACGATATTAAAATACTCGCCGTCAACGGCGTAGTTCCATCCCGGGAAACTATCCGGGACGGAACGTATCCTTTTAGCCAGGTTTTTTACGCTGTTACCCTGGCGGGGGAAGCGAAGGATGAAATGGCAAAGATCCGGCAGGAATATACCCGGGCGTTTATTGACTGGATCCTTTCCGATGAAGGCCAGACCCTAATCGAAAAATGCGGTTATACCCGGCTTTAATTGGCACGGTACCATGCGGGAATTACCTTATAAAAACCCTTATACCCTTAAGTACGCTTCTTCCATTACGGAATTTTCCGCCGCCCAATGGAACAGCCTTGTAACAGATGAAACCATTCCCTTTCTGGAATGGGAATGGCTTGCGGCGTTGGAATGTTCCGGCAGCGCCTCTCCCGAAACAGGGTGGAATCCCTTCCATATTTCGCTCTGGAAAAAAGATACACTTCTGGCGGCGGCTCCCCTGTACCTCAAAAATCACAGCGACGGTGAATTTGTCTGGGATTACTTTTGGGCAGAAGCGGCCGCTTCCATGGGGAGGCCATGGTACCCCAAGCTGGTGGGAACGGTACCCGCTACTCCGGCGGAGGGCTACCGCTTCCTCTTTGCCCCGGAAGAAGATGCGGCGGCGCTGAATGCCAAGCTTTTGGATGTGCTGGAAAATCTTTGCCGGAAAAGCGGCATCCAGGGGATGCATTTTCTGTTTACCGATCCTGCCTGGGCCGCCTGGCCCGGATCGCTTCTGGAACGATCCTACAGCGGCTGGAAACATTCCCGCTTTGTTTGGGAAAATACAACGGCCAGCTTTGAGGAATATCTTTCCGGTTTTAACAAAAACCAGCGAAAAAATATCCGTAAGGAATATCACCGCCATAAAGAGCAGGGAATAGAACTAGACATGGTTGAGGGGAACAGCGCGGACAGGGTTTATTTTGACCGGGCCTTTGAATTGTACTGCCGTACCAATGATAAATTTATCCCCTGGGATGCCCGCTGGGTTAACGGGGATTTTTTCCGTCTTATTGAACAGCATTTTCGCCACAGAACAATTTTTTCCGAAGCCCGCCGGAAACAAGCGGAAACCACGGCCCTGGCAATGATGTTTCGTAAAGGGGACAGGCTTTGGGGCCGTTATTGGGGAACCTACGAAACGGTTAAGGATCTTCACTTTGCCGTTTGTTACTATGCTCCCATGGATTATTGTATACAGGAAGGGATACGCTATTTTGATCCCGGCATCGGTTCGCCGCACAAAATACGCCGGGGTTTCCGGGCGGCCTTTGATACAAGTTACCACAGCTTTTTCGATCCTGTTCTGGAAACACTTTTTAGAACCAACATTGACGCGGTAAATTGTTATGAAGAAGAAAACATAACAGCCCTTAATGCGGGACTGCCATTTTACCGTGGGCCAAAAACCCCGTAATTCCTTACAAAGTAAGGAATTAGGTCATCTTTTGTTATCATCCCTTGTCTTCATAAATCTTAAATTATCACGCAAAATCAGGATCGCTGTTTTGCGCTTCCTTGAAAATCAGGCTAAAATATGATAAATTTATACTAAACCTTTTTTAGGTTAACAGGGAGGCTCGTATGCAACAGGCAGCTATATCGTTTTCCGATGATTTGTTACTCTCTTTGAATATGACCGTGAATGAGGTTGTTTCCTCCATGCGGAAAGAATACGCTGCGAGGATGTACCAGGAAGGCAAGCTGACCCTTGGGCAGGCGGCGGAATTCTGTGGAGTATGCCTGTATGATTTTACTGTGTTGCTTGCTGCCCAGGATATTCCGGTTATCAACTATGAACCCGAAGAATTAGATCGGGAACTCGAAAGCATTGGCGTTCTATGATTATCGTCTGCGATTCCGCCCCGCTCCTTGCCCTGGCGGTATGCGGCCAACTTGATTTGCTTGAAAAGCTCTATAACGAAGTTTTGATCCCAGAGGCGGTTTTTCAGGAAGCAACAGTGTCGGACAAGCCCTATGCCGATACAATTGCTGAATGGGCGCAGGGCAAAATTGTGGAAATAACCGATACGGAATTTTTCCTCGCCGTCAAGCCGGCTCTGCATAAGGGCGAAGCGGAAGCGATTACGCTGTACAAGGAAAAATCCGCCGATTTTCTTTTAATTGATGAGAAAAAGGGCCGTAAGGTTGCGGAATACTATGATGTGAAAATCATTGGTACGATTGGGCTGCTATTGAAAGCAAAACAGGAAGGGATTTTACCCCGGATAAAGCCATATATCGAATTATTGCAGCAGTCAACCATACGAATTGCCCCGGAGCTGTACCAAAGAGCCTTGGAGCGTGCCGGGGAGAACAAGAGCGTATCATGATGAAAGTGGGCATCCCTCAAAACCTCGTGCCGCTTACTTACCCCTTTATACCTTTTCGCCGTCCCATCAAACTGGGCCGATATTCAGGCAAGGGCGCAGATAGGATACCACTGGGATAGATTTAATCAAAGAGATTATTTTTATACCGATAGCGTAAAACATTTTTCTGGGATAGTATTTAATCATGGCGAATTCGCCATGATTAAATGTCAGGGCGGTCTACACTGCTTATGAAAGAAAATAACGAGAAAAAAGAATTTGATGAAAAAATGGGCCAAAAGCTAAAAGCCGATTTGCAAAACGCTTTGTATATTCAGCATAAGGTTTTGGGCGACAAAATCGCTGCCGTTTTTGACAAGGCCAGAAATGATTTGGATAGCCTCTACAAAGAATATCTAACTGAAAGTATTGACTTAAAAGGTACTCAAACGAAAGTATAAAGCCGAGGAAGCGGTAAAAAAAATACCGGATTTGTTTGTCTCTGTATACGGACGGCGCGACCCGCACCGAGCCTCAAAGGGGCGAAGGTTCCCCTCTGCATACTTAGCTCCTAGTTCTGCCGGATACAAAAAGTATCAGTTTTGTGTACGCCCCTGCGGGTCGTTTGCCGATAGGAATAGATTTAAGCACCGCCTTTCGGCGGTGCGGCGTCATCAGTCAGAACATTTTACCGTGGTATGCCGCCCGCTTTCGGGTAGGCCAAAAACTTCATAATTCCTTACAAAGTAAGGAATTACGCATTTGCCCAGAAGAAGACTCGAACTTCCATGCCGGTGAAGGCACTGGTACCTGAAACCAGCGTGTCTACCAATTCCACCATCTGGGCTTATAGGAAATATACTATGCCGCTGCGGGAAGGTCAAGCCTTATTCGGAAGCGGCCCTAACGGCGGCAGAGATAAAAGATGATACTGATGCGCCTTCGTCAGGAAACAGCCGTTTCCAGGGCTACTTCCATCATCCGGGTAAAGGCGCTTTGCCGTTCCTCTGCGGTAGTTTCTTCTCCCGTTACCAGATGATCGGAAACAGTCAGAATCGCCAGCGCTTCCCGGCCAAATTTGGCCGCCACCGTATAAAGTTCGGCGCTTTCCATTTCCAGCGCCAAAGAGCCATAGTGGGCCCACAGTTTCCACTCTTCCGGGTCGTCGGTATAAAAAAGGTCGTCGCACACCACATTACCCACCGCCGGTTCCCAGCCCTTTGCCAGCGCCGCGTCGTAGGCCGTTTTTAGAAGCTTCCAACTGGCCGTGGGCGCATAACTCCGGCCCCCAAAACGCCGGGTATTCACCCCCGAATCGGTAGAAGCAGACATAGCTAGAATAATGTCCCGGATTTTCAGGTTTTTCTGAATCGCCCCGGCAGTCCCAATCCGAATCGCCCGTTTAACCCCGTAATCCCTAAAAAGTTCATGTATATAGATAGAAATGGACGGAATCCCCATCCCCGTACCCTGAACAGAAACAGGCTTTCCCTTGTATGTTCCGGTATAACCAAAAATATTCCGCACCGCCGTATACTGTTTGGCGTTCTCCAGATACGTTTCCGCAATAAACTTGGCCCGCAGGGGGTCCCCGGGAAGCAAAATCGCCTCGGCAATTTCGCCGTTTTTGGCCGCAATATGGGTAGACATAGTTCCTCCTATACGTGTTTTTATTAATTCTAACACATTTCATAAGTTTTTCCAGCTGTTTAACACCCGCATTGGAACTGGCTCTTTTATCATTGTAATTATGATTAGAATCAATTCGTCTATGTTTTTTGAGACAGTAACAAAACTTGACTTTATGGTATAAAGACATTATTGTTGAATGATGCCAGAATTGAGCCGGTTTTTAGGTATTGTGGTTTATATGTACTTTAATGACCATAATCCGCCGCATTTTCATGTAGAATATGGCGAGTATGAAGCATCTATAGCCATAAATGGTCTTGGGAGAACAGAATAATGCTGGGTGTTACAAGGGTTGTTTTACAGGGTGATTATACCGTATATGTCGAGTTTAATGATGGACTGAGCGGTGTTATCTCTTTTAAAGAAGAACTGGAAAAGGATCATCGGGAGATTATCCGCGAATTGCTTGATTTGGAAAAATTCAACACGGTGAAACTTGGGTACCATACACTATGCTGGGACAATGGGGTTGACTTTGCCCCCGAATATTTGTATGAACAAGTGATTTTGCAGAAAAAAGTCGCATAAAAGAACCATGTTGCGCACAAATGTACCAATATGAGTGAACAGGCTGTTTTACCGGATATTGAAACAGATAAGACCGTATATGAAAAAAAAGAATACCTTACCCAACAGCTTATTACCTATATTGGCAATAAGAGGTCTTTGTTAAATTTTATAGGCAGCGGGATTAGAAAGGTCCAAAAAAGACTGTGCAAAGATAAATTGAATATGTTTGACGTATTTAGCGGTTCAGGAATTGTTGCCAGATACTTTAAACAGTATTCCAATTTGCTGGTTGTTAATGATTTGGAAAAATATTCAACCCTGACAAATGAGTGTTATTTATCCAATCAAGACGAACTCGATATTTTTTTGCTACAATCGTATTATAGAGAAATCATCAATGAAACAAGCAGGCATTTAACAAAGGGTATTATATCTCTATTATATGCCCCCAAGGATGATAGAAATATTCAATCAAACGAGCGGGTTTTTTATACTTCAAGAAACGCTATGTATATTGATACCGTGAGGCAATTGGTAAAAGAAATACCGGAGAACTATCAAAAATATTTTCTGGCGCCATTATTATCCGAGGTCTCAATACATGTAAATACTTCGGGTCTTTTTAAGAGTTTCTATAAAAACAAAGAAACCAAAATAGGACAATTTGGGGGCATACATCAAGACGCTTTATTCAGGATTACCAGCGACATCAAATTACCATTTCCAATATTCAGTAATTTCAATTGTGAAACTATTATATGCAATGGAGACTCTAATGAAATAATAAAAAACGTGCCGGAAGTTGACATTGCCTACCTGGACCCTCCTTATAACCAACATCCCTACGGATCGAATTATTTTATGCTTAATTTAATTGTGGATTATAACTATCCAGAAAACACAAGTAAAGTATCAGGAATTCCGGAGAATTGGAACCGTTCCAATTACAACAAAAAAGACTATGCCTTGAATGCATTAACAGAAATTGTTCAAAATATAAAATCCAAATATGTACTAATTTCATTTAATTCAGAAGGTTTTATAAACCTTGAACAAATGAAAAATATGCTCAAAAAAATAGGCAAATTTGAAGTATTAGAAACAAAATATAATACGTTTAGGGGAAGCAGAAATTTAAATAATCGTGAAATACATGTAAAAGAATACTTATATTTGTTGGAGAAATAATAGAGCGGCAAGGATAATGGGCAGTATGGAATTCCAACGGATGGCACGGGGCGGTATTGCCGGTATAAAAATAGCCGGAAAGCGGATTTTTTTTAGTTGAAAGTTGATCCGGGACTAAAGAATCTTGTTAATCTTGGAAAAAAGTAACACTAAATACCCTTTTCATACAAGCGCCATGAAGGACAGTACCCTATATATACCGTAAGCCCCACCAGGGTTTACGGAGGTTCTTATGGCAGTAAACAGGCAATACAAATCCAGCGTTTTTACGCTGCTCTTTAGCGATCCGGACCGGCTTCGGGAACTGTACAACGCTTTGGCCTCTAAAAGAGGAACCCTGTACGATGAATCAGCCAAAATCACCATCAATACCCTCTCTGATGTGATGTTTATGGAACGGATCAATGATGTTTCTTTTACCATAGACGATAAGCTGGTGGTTCTGCTGGAACATCAAAGTACCATCAATCCTAATATGGCAGTCCGGCTCCTGCTCTACATAGGTCGGATTTACGAAAAACTCATCGACAACAAACGGCTCTACAGCAGCAAACAGCTAAGCATTCCCCGGCCTGAATTTATTGTATTGTACAACGGCCCCGGCGAATGTCCGGCTTCAAGTGTGGTGAAGCTGTCAGATCACTTTGAAAAAGCGGAAAACCATGATAGTATTGATCTTGAGCTTGTTGTAACGGTTTATAACATCAACCATGGCCGCAACCCGGATTTGGAAAAGCAGAGTAAAACCCTGGCAGATTATGCCCTGTTGATAGCCAAAATCCGGGAATACGAGACAGCCGGCCTTGGCCTGGAAAATGCGTTAAAAAAGGCAATAAACTGGTGTATAAAACAAGATACGTTACGGGTGTTTTTAGAAACCAATGCTTCGGAGGTACAAAATATGCTGCTTACAGAATGGAACATGGACGATGCCCTTGCGGTCCGTTATGAGGAAGGAGTGGAAGATGGGCTGTCTCAGGGATTGTCGCAAGTTATACAAAAGCAACTGGAAATTGCCCGCAATATGAAAAGCGGGGGTGTACCTGAAAACCAGATCGCCGGGTATACGGGGCTGCCGGTGGGAGAAGTTGCCAAGTTATAGCATTTTAACCTTATCTGCCTGTTCCGGCCCTACGCCGGGGCCGGAACAGGCCCCGCTGCTTCTGCAAGTGTATGTCTCAAAATAGCCAAAACCCACAAAAAAAGGGGAATTTTCAGCACCCTATTGACATAATCTTGAATACTTGCTAATTTTTCTAAACAATAGGGAAGATGTCCAGTTTGTATCCCAAACGGTAGTGAGCGATACTAAATGCCCTTGTAGCTCAGTTGGCAGAGCATATCCATGGTAAGGATAAGGTCATCAGTTCGATTCTGATCGAGGGCTGATATCAAAAATCTAACGATTTTTTGATATTTTTGGGGTTTTACAAGGTAAAACACCCGGATAAACCCGTTTTGGCGGGCAAGGAGAGGAATATGGCCAGCAAAAAGACCGCTGTAGAGCTTATAGCCTTACAGTGTACCGAATGTAAACGAAGAAATTATACCACCAAGAAGAACCGGCGGAATACCCAGGAAAAGCTGGAATTTAACAAGTATTGTCCCTTTGACAGGAAACACACCCTGCACAAGGAGACCAAGATAAAGTAAACGCCGCTTAATGTGGTGTTATACCGAGGCGTATAGCTCAGTTGGTAGAGCGGCGGTCTCCAAAACCGCAGGTCGTGGGTTCGAAGCCTACTGCGCCTGGGAGGAAAACGGAAGCCTAGCAAAGTAGGCCGAAAGTGAGGGATAGATGGGAAAAATAGTTCAGTTTTTCAGGGAATGTTATGCCGAACTCCACAAGGTAGTATGGCCCACCCGGGATGACGTAGTCAGTTCCGTGGTGGTGGTAATTGTTTCAACGGTGATCGTCGCCCTGGTCCTTGGTTTGGTGGATATACTCCTGCTTGCAGGGGTAAATTTGGTTTTTTAGGTACAGGTAAGACATGGCAGCGGGCTGGTATGTTCTTCATACCTATTCAGGGTACGAGAACAAAATTGAAAAAATAATCCGTCTCATGATTGAATCGGGGGATCTCCATAAAGAGATCGTCAAGGACATCAAAATTCCCCAGGAAGAGGTGGTGGAAGTCAAGGACGGCAAAAAACGGGTTCAAACCAGAAAGTTTTTTCCCGGTTATGTTCTTATAGAGATGGATTTGCCCGATTTGGAATGGAAAGAAACCTGCTCCCGGATAAAGAAAATTCAGGGGGTTACGGGTTTTGTGGGAACCCCTGCGGATAAGCGGCCTCAGCCTCTTTCCGGCGATGAAGCCCGGGGTATATTGCAGAAATCCGGGGAAATGAAGGGCGAAAAACCCGCCCGGACCCGCCAGAGCTTTAACCCCGGCGAACAGGTTAAGATCGTTGACGGACCCTTTGAATCCTTTACCGGTACTATAGAAGAAGTAAATCAGGAAAAGAACAAGCTTAAGGTAATGGTACAAATCTTTGGCCGGAGTACTCCGGTGGAAGTTGATCTTTTACAGGTAGAGAAATTGTAACACCGGTCTTAATTACCGGGTGTTAATAATAAATGTGGGAGGAGTTTGGAAACCAAATTCCGCAATATGGAGTTTTACGCAGTAAAACTCCAACATAAACCCCTTTAGGGGCTTATGCAAAACCCTTTAAGGCTTTATGCAAGCCCCTAAAGGGTTTATGCCACCACAAAGGAGAAGACGATGGCAAAGAAAAAAGTTGCCGCCTACATCAAGCTCCAGTGCCCTGCGGGGAAAGCCACACCGGCTCCTCCCGTAGGACCTGCCCTGGGGCCTCATGGCGTCAGCGCCCCCCAGTTTGTCCAGCAGTTTAACGACCGGACGAAGACCATGGAACCAGGATTGGTCATACCGGTGGTAATCACCGTTTATGCGGACAAATCCTTTACGTTCATCCTAAAAACCCCTCCTGCTTCGGTGCTTATCAAAAAAGCCATTGGGTTGGAAAAGGGTTCGCCGGAATCCCACAAAACCAAGGTAGGTGTCATTCCCAAGGCCAAGCTTGAAGAAATTGCCAAGTTAAAGATGCCCGACCTTTCCGCCAATGATATACCGGGGGCCATGAAAATTATCGCCGGTACTGCCCGGTCCATGGGTGTGGAGGTGGAAAAATGAAACGGGGTAAAAAATACCGGGAAAGCGCAAAAAAATACGATCTTTCCGTTTCCTACGAACTTAAACCGGCGCTGGACATGGTTAAAGCCATGGCCTTTGCCAAGTTTGATGAGACCGTGGATCTTTCCGTTAAGCTGCACCTTAAAAAGAGCCAGTCCGTTAGGGACACGGTGGTGCTTCCCCATCAGTTCCGGGGCGAAAAAAAGGTGCTGGTGTTCTGTAAGCCGGAAAAAGAAAAGGAAGCCCAGGAAGCAGGAGCGGCCTTTGTGGGCGCCGATGACCTTATCGAAAAGGTCAAAGGCGGCTGGCTGGACTTTGATATCGCCGTGGCTACTCCTGACATGATGAAAGATGTGGGTAAACTTGGTATGGTCCTGGGCCGCAAGGGCCTTATGCCCAACCCCAAGACCGGTACGGTTACCTTTGACCTTAAGGGCGCCTTGGCGGAACTTAAGCGGGGCCGGGTTGAATTCCGGGCAGACAAAACCGGGGTTATCCATCTGGCGGTGGGCAAGGTTTCCATGGAAAACGAACAGACGGCAGAAAACGTCCGGGCGGTTCTTGGCGAAATAAAACGGAAAAGACCCGCCGATGCCAAGGGCGAATTTATCGAAACTATTTCAGTGGCTTCCACCATGGGACCCGGCGTATGGGTCATATATAAGGAGGAATAGATGGCAATTGTAGCCAAGAAAGAACAGGAATATAAAATCAAGGCCATTGGAGCCCTTAAAGAAACCTTTACTGCTTCCCAGTCGCCGGACTATATCTTTACCGATTACCGGGGACTTACGGTGGAGCAGATTACCAATCTGCGGGACCAGCTTAGGGGCAAGGAAGCTCATTATAAGGTGGTAAAGAATAACTTTGCCCGCCTGGCATTTGAAGAACTCAAAGCCCCCGATGTGTCCAACTACCTTGTGGGTCCTACGGCGGTGGCCATTGCCCCGAGGGATTCCAACGAAGTAGCCAAGATACTGTTGGCCTTTACCAAGGAAGCTCCCGCCCTTAAAGTCAAAGGCGGCCTTGTGGGAAACACCGTGTATACGGACAAGCAGATGGAGGCCTTCTCCAAACTGCCCGGCAGGCTGGAACTTATTTCCATGCTTATGTCGGTAATGAACGGCCCCGCCAGGAACCTGGCAGCGGCGCTTAACGACATTCCCTCCCGGCTGGTCCGTACGGTAAAAGCCGTGGCGGACAAAAAGGCAGAGGGTGCGGCCTAAAGAAACAAACCGTTAACACGGTAACAATTAGTCTGTCAGGCTTCGGGTGCTGCCGTTCCTGTCGGACTTAACCACATTTCGTATGAAGTGTGTACTATATTTTAGGAGAAGATAATATGGCAGCTACAAAAGAAGAAATTCTGGAAGCAATTGCTTCCATGACGGTTCTGGAAGTTTCCGAACTGGTCAAGGCTATGGAAGAAAAATTTGGCGTGTCTGCGGCGGCCCCGGTAGCGGTGGCAGCGGCTGCGGCCCCCGGCGCGGCAGCCGGTGAAGCGGCGGAAGAAAAGACCGAATTTAACGTAATCCTTAAGGCCTTTGACGAGACCAAGAAGATTCCGGTAATTAAAGAAGTCCGGGCCGTAACGGGCCTGGGCCTTAAGGAAGCGAAGGACCTGGTAGAAGGCGCTCCCAAGCCTCTTAAAGAAGGTGTTTCCAAAGAAGAGGCCGCCAAGATCAAAGACCAGGTTACCGCCGCCGGTGGTACCGTGGAGATCCAGTAAGAATTGTTTATTGGTTTTGTGAACAGATAGAAAAAGTCTGCGGTTTTTACAGCCGCGGACTCTTTCTGTCTAATTGCCTCGAATCTTAGAGGTGTTATGCGTTTGTTTGGTTATTTTTTTAGGGGGCAGTAATGGTAAAGACAAGGAAGTACGATAAACGTTCGTATGTTGGAAAAGATATTCACGATGTAATGGAACTGCCTGACCTTATAGACATTCAGCTTTGTTCCTACGAACGCTTTCTCCAGCGGGATAAACTCCGGGCCGGGGAAGCCCCCAACATTCAGGGACTGGAAGAAGTGTTCCGGGCCACCTTTCCCATAGAAAGCCCCAATGGGGACATGGTACTGGAATACGAGTACTATTCCCTGGACGAAGATCATATCAAATTTTCTGAACTGGACTGCAAGCAAAAGGGTTTAACCTATTCGCTGCCCCTTAAGGCCCGGATCAATTTAATCTTCCAGCAGACCGGGGAAATCCGCCAAAAGGACATTTACATGGGGGATATCCCCATCATGACCGAGCGGGGAACCTTTATCATCAACGGGGCGGAACGGGTCGTGGTGTCCCAGATTCACCGTTCGCCGGGGGTTATATTCAGCCATGAAAAGGGTATTTATTCTTCCCGGATCATTCCCTACCGGGGAAGCTGGCTTGAGTTTGAAATTGATCAGAAAAAGGAACTTATTTACGCCAAGATAGACCGTAAAAAACGTATCCTGGGCAGTATCTTTTTACGCGCTTTGGGTTTTGAATCCCGGGAAGAAATTATCCGAGCTTTCTATTCGGTAGAAACCTTTAAGGTAAAGGACGATAAAGATACCCGTGAAAAGATCACCGGTAAAGTGCTGGCCCAGCCTGTGTGGGTTAAGGCAGAAGTACCAGAAGAAGGCCCCGCCCCGGCTGGTTTAGTGGACGGAAAGAAAAAACTTTACCGTACCGGAGAAAAACTCCATCCCCACAATGTGGACGAACTGCTGGCCAACGGCGTTAAGGCTATTGAGGTGATCAACTTTGAAGATCCCGCTTCCCTTAATTCTCCCATGCTGCTTAACTGTTTTGAACGGGAAGAGATCAAATTTGTCAAAGAAGATGCTTCCCGGGACGAGCCTTCCAAAGAGGATGCCCTTTCGGCGGTATACTCGGTGCTTATGCCCGGCGAATCGATCACCGTGGAAGCGGCGGAAAAAGACCTCCTGGGAATGTTCTTTACCAGCCGCCGTTACGATTTAAGCAAGGTTGGCCGTTACAAACTTAACAAGAAATTTAACTATACCCAGGGTCTGGAAGAATTGACCCTGGCCAAACAGGATGTCATTGCTACCATGAAGTACCTGATCAAGGTCTATGTGGGAGACGAGGCAATTGACGATATTGATCACCTGGGTAACCGCCGTATCCGTTCCGTGGGAGAACTGATGGCCAATTCCATGAAGGTAGCTTTTAGCCGCATGGAACGCATCGCCAAAGAACGGATGAGCCTTAAAGAAACCGATACGATTAAACCCCAGGATCTTATTTCCATAAAACCGGTGGTGGCATCAATAAAAGAATTCTTTGGTTCCAGCCAACTTTCCCAGTTTATGGATCAGGTAAACCCCCTGGCGGAACTGACCCACAAACGCCGCCTTAACGCCCTGGGCCCCGGCGGTCTTTCCCGGGACAGGGCGGGCTTTGAAGTCCGGGATGTTCACTATACCCACTACGGCAGAATGTGCCCTATAGAAACCCCCGAAGGTCCAAATATCGGCCTTATCGTATCCCTGGCCAACTATACCCGGGTAAACGAATACGGCTTTTTGGAAACTCCTTACCGCAAGGTAAACAAGGGCAAGGCCACCACCGATATTGAATATCTTTCCGCCATGGACGAAGACCGCTATTACATTGCCCAGGCATCGGCAAAACTCCACGACAACGGTACCTTTGCCGATGACCAGGTATCCTGCCGCCGTCAGGGAGATTACACCACCCGTACGCCGGAAGACATCCAGTACATGGACGTATCCCCCAAACAGATCATCTCCGTATCGGCATCGCTTATTCCCTTCCTGGAACACGATGACGCCAACCGGGCCCTCATGGGCAGTAATATGCAGCGCCAGGCGGTGCCGCTGATCTTCCCCGAAGCCCCCCGGGTAGGTACGGGCATGGAAGGAAAGTGCGCCTACGATTCTGGTGTGTTGATCAAAGCCAAACGGAACGGTCTGGTACTCCGGGTTACCGCCGGAGAAGTTGTCGTTAAACCGGACAGCAAGGTTAACCCCGGCCCCCAAACCATGCCGGACGGGCTGGATGTCTACCGGCTGGCCAAGTACCAGCGGACCAACCAGGATACCTGTTATAACCAGCGGCCTGTAGTTAAACTTGGCGACAAAATTGTTGCCGGACAGGTTATTGCAGACGGTCCCGCTACCAAAGACGGGGAACTTGCCCTGGGCCGGAATATTCTTGTAGGTTTTATGCCCTGGAACGGGTACAACTATGAAGACTCAATTTTAATTTCCGAACGGGTGGTTAAGGAAGATATGTTTACTTCCATCCACATTAAGGAATTTATTACCGAAGTCCGGGAAACCAAACTTGGACCGGAAAAGATTACCCGGGATATTCCCAACACTTCGGAAAAAAGCCTTGACAACCTGGATGCAGAGGGCATTATCTGCGTGGGCGCCAAGGTTTGGTCCGGCGATATCCTTGTGGGTAAAGTTACCCCCAAAAGCGAAACAGAAACCACCCCGGAATTTAAACTGCTCAATTCAATATTCGGCGAAAAGGCCAAGGAAGTGCGGGATTCTTCCCTCCGGGTGCCCCATGGCATTGAGGGAACGATCATCGACATCCAGCGGCTTAAACGTTCCGAAGGGGACGATCTTAACCCCGGCGTGGACGAAGTGGTTAAGGTGCTTATTGCCACCAAACGTAAGCTTCGCGAGGGCGACAAAATGGCGGGCCGTCACGGCAACAAGGGCGTTGTAGCCCGGATACTGCCGGAAGAAGATATGCCCTACATGGAAGACGGCACTCCCCTGGACATTTGTCTTACTCCCCTGGGGGTTCCTTCGCGGATGAACATTGGCCAGCTTCTGGAAACGGAACTTGGCTGGGCTGCCAGTACTCTGGGCGAATGGTATGCTACGCCGGTATTCCAGTCTCCCTCTACAACGGACATCGAAGATAAACTTAAAGAAGCGGGACTGCCGGTAACAAGCAAAACGGTTCTTAGCGACGGCCGTACCGGCGAACCTTTTGTAAACCAGATTTTCTGCGGCATTATCTACTTCCTTAAATTACACCATCTGGTGGATGACAAAATGCACGCCCGTTCTACCGGGCCCTATTCACTGGTAACCCAGCAGCCCCTGGGCGGCAAAGCCCAGTTTGGCGGCCAGAGATTGGGAGAAATGGAAGTGTGGGCTTTGGAAGCGTATGGTGCGGCCAATACCCTCCAGGAACTCTTAACAATCAAGAGCGACGATATGACCGGCCGCTCAAAAATTTACGAAGCCATCGTCAAGGGTGAACCTTCCACCACTGCGGGGATACCCGAATCCTTCAATGTGCTGGTGCAGGAACTCCGGGGCCTGGCGCTGGATATGACCATCTACGATGCCAAGGGTAAGCAAATTCCGCTGACCGAACGGGACGAGGAATTAATCACAAAATCGGGGAGTAATTTCTAAACCCGGCAGATGGGGATCTTAAAGCTGGAAAAGATTTAATGTTGTAAACAAGGGGACTTGAATGAGGGACATACAGGATTTTGATTCGATAATGATTAAACTTGCCTCGCCGGAGATGATCCGTGCGTGGTCCTATGGCGAAGTAAAAAAACCCGAAACAATTAACTACCGGACCCTCAGACCCGAAAAGGACGGACTTTTCTGCGAACGGATCTTTGGTACCACCAAGGAATGGGAATGTTACTGCGGTAAGTTTAAGTCGATCCGTTACAAGGGTGTTATCTGCGACCGCTGTGGTGTGGAAGTAACCCACTTTAAAGT
This sequence comes from Spirochaetia bacterium, assembly GCA_025997795.1. GTDB lineage: Bacteria > Spirochaetota > Spirochaetia > Treponematales > Breznakiellaceae > BNVB01. The sequence goes on from BNVB01000041.1 coordinate 20,773, forward strand.
ACGCCGGGAACGGATGGGCCACATTGAATTGGCTGCGCCGGTATCCCATATCTGGTACTACCGCTCCGTACCCAGCCGCATGGGACTGCTCCTGGATCTTCCCATGGCGGCTCTGCGCTCGGTATTGTACTACGAAAAATATGTCGTCATTGAAGCGGGCGATACGGACCTTAAAAAGAACCAGCTTTTAACCGAAGAAGAGTATTACGAAGCCCAGGAACGGTACGGCGGCAGTTTTTCCGCAGGTATGGGCGCCGAAGCGGTAAGGACTCTGCTGGAAAATCTTGACCTGGACGAAATGGCGGTGGAACTGCGGGCTAAAATGATCGAAAAAGGAGCCAAGAGCAACAAGCGGCTTCTTAAGCGCATTGAGATAGTGGAAAATTTCCGCAATTCTACCAACAAACCCGAATGGATGATCCTTGATGTAATTCCCGTTATTCCTCCGGAGCTGCGGCCCATGGTCCAGCTTGACGGCGGCCGTTTTGCCACGAGCGATCTTAACGATCTTTACCGCCGGGTGATCAACCGGAACAACCGGCTCAAGCGGCTCCAGACCCTTAATGCGCCGGACATTATTATCCGTAACGAAAAACGTATGCTCCAGGAAGCGGTGGATGCCCTCTTTGACAATTCCAAGAAAAAGCGGGTAGTTAAGGGTGCCAGCAACCGGCCCCTTAAATCGATCAGCGATATGCTTAAAGGTAAGCAGGGCCGGTTCCGGCAAAACCTTTTGGGTAAGCGGGTAGACTATTCGGGCCGCAGTGTAATCACCGTAGGGCCGGACCTTAAAATCTGGCAGTGCGGGCTTCCTACCAAAATGGCGCTGGAACTCTTTAAGCCCTTTATCATGAAAAAACTCGTAGACAAAGATGTGGTCTACAATATTAAAAAGGCCAAACTTCTTGTGGAACAGGAAACGCCGGAGGTGTTTGCCATTCTGGACGAAGTAGTCAAGGAACATCCGGTATTGCTTAACCGTGCGCCTACCCTGCACCGGCTGGGTATTCAGGCCTTTGAACCGGTGCTGGTTGAAGGTAAGGCGATTAAACTTCATCCGCTGGTGTGCCATGCTTTTAATGCAGACTTTGACGGCGACCAGATGGCGGTCCATGTGCCCCTGACCCAGGCAGCACAGATGGAATGCTGGACCCTGATGTTGAGCGCCCGGAACCTTCTTAACCCCGCCAACGGCAAGACTATCGTATTCCCCTCTCAGGACATGGTATTGGGAATCAATTTCCTTACCCGGATAAAACCCAAAGCCAAAGGTACGGGCCGCCGGTATACCGCCACCGAAGAAGTACTTATGGCGGTGGAAGCCAAATCCCTGGATTGGGAAGCGCTTATTAAGGTTAAAGCGCCCAAAAAACTTGTCTGGGACAAAGTAGGAAAAGCTGCCGAACATACTCCCGGCGGTCTTATCGAAACCAC
>BNVB01000042.1 GCA_025997795.1 Spirochaetia bacterium
ATTCTGCTTATTCTTTAATCCCAGAGATCTTCCCAGCCCTTCGCACCCGGCCATAGGAATACCTGGCCTTTTACCAGCCGGCAGTTCCGTTCGGCTTTTTTAATGCTTTCCATTTCTGCCCCAGTCAAGGGATCTTCGATTACAGCGCGGAGGTTACTTTCGTAGTTCCTTGCGTGTACCGAGAAGGGGATGGGGATGCTGCCCCGCTGGACTGCCCATTTTAGGCATACCAGTGCGGGGTGTATATTGTGGGCCTTTGCGGCAGCGCTGACTTCCGGCAGTTCCGTATCTATCACATCACCGGGGGTTTTGTCCCGCTCGGGCCGGTTGGGAGAACCGATGGGGCAGTAAGCGATAACGGTAATTCCCTTGGCTGTGCAGTAGTCAAAAAGTTCCTGCTGCTGAAAAGAGGGATGCTGTTCCATTTCAATGAGCGCCGGTTTTATCCTGCACCGGGGCAAAACTGCCTCCAGTTTGGTAATGGTCATATTGGACATACCAAGGTTTTTTACCAGCCCCATGTCGGCGGCGCGTTCCATCTGGGTCCAGGTTGCCATAAAACGGTCTGCGGAAAAGGGCACCGAATCGGGGTTTCGGGAATCGCCGTCGCAGCCCGGAGCATGGTAGTTGGGGTAGGGCCAGTGGACAAAGTAGGCGTCCACATAGTCCAGCTGTAGATCCTTTAAGGTTTTAGCCAGGGAAAGAAGCACATCCCCCCGGCCATGCATATTGTTCCAGACCTTGGAAGTAACAAACAACTCTTCCCGCTTTACTATACCCTCGGTAAAGGCTTCGTTAAAGATTTGTCCTATCCGGTCTTCGTTGCCGTAAACCGAAGCGCAGTCAAATAAGCGGTAACCGAAGCGCAGCGCTCCGGCTACTGCGGCAGCCACTTCTTCGCTTCCGTATTTATCGGACCCAAAGGTACCCATGCCTATGCAGGGAATTTTCTGCCCTGTACCCAGAGTAAAATATGGAACCGCGGTTTCCATTTACTTTAATTCCTCATCGGCGCAGACTGCAACCTTGCCGCAGTTTCCTTCCGCCATAAGCTTGTAGGCTTCGTCAGCCTTGTCCAGGGGGAAGCGGTGGGTTACCAGGGTATCGGGGTGTATATTCCACCGGACCAGTTCTTCCACCAGATTTTCCATAAGCCAGATGCTGGTTACCCAGCTTCCGTAGATAGTTTTCTGATCATGGATGATGTCCGGGCTGGGGTTAAAACTTACGGTGTTTCCTTCGCCCACAAAGGCAATCTTTCCCCACTGGCGGGCAGCGCGGATGGCAGTCTGTCGGCCGGCATCGCTGGCCGAGGCATCAAAAGATTTTTCCACTCCCCGGCCTTCGGTAAGGTCACGGATTTCTTGTACATTGTCCGGGCCGGGGGCCAATACCTTGTCTGCCAGGCCCAGCTTTTGCGCCAGGTCTATCCGGTACTGGTTGGATTCAATGCCAAACAGTTTCCGGGCTCCCATGGCTTTAGAGAGCATCAATGTTGCAAGGCCCACAGGCCCCAGACCCACCACAAGGACATTGTCTGCGCCGCTTACGCCTATTTTGTAAATTGCTTCGTAGACCGTACCGAAACCGCAGGCTACCTGGGCGCCGTCGGCATAACTTAAACTATCCGGCAGTTCCACCAGGTCCTTTTCGTCACAGAGGATGTAGTCCGCCATGCCTCCGTCACGCTGCCAGCCGTAGGCCGCCCGGAGGGGGGATGAACAGGAAATCATATAACCCATGCGGCAGTCGTGGCAGACCCCGCAGCCGGAAATATGGTATACAATAACCCGGGATCCTTTTTTAAAACGCCGTATCCCCGGCCCTTCTTCCACCACCTGGCCGCAGGGTTCGTGCCCCGCAATAACCCCCTGGTAGCCCTCGGGTCCCTTGCCCAGGTGTTCCCGGTAAATCGCCCGGATATCGCTGCCGCAGATCGTGCAGGCCTTCATCTTTACCAATACCTGACCGTGGCCCGGTTTGGGAATAGGTACCGTTTTAAATTCTACCGTACTGTTTCCGGGAAGATAGGCTCCCTTCATTGTTCCTTCCATAACATTCTCCTTAGTGGAGTTTGCTGCGCAAACTCCAACACTAAAAACGCTTTTGCGTTTTTAGTGAGATTATGCCCGCTTGGCGTATTTCTTCATGTCAAAATAAACCGCCAGGATAATAATTGCGCCCTTTACCAGATACTGGTAATACGAATCAATGGCGAGAAAGCTCATACCATAGTTGATAAGTCCCATGGTAAAGATACCGATGATCATGCCTCCCACGGTACCCACGCCGCCGTTCTGGGAAATGCCCCCCACGGTAACCGCAGCGATAGCGTCCAGTTCCATACCGTTGGCGGTAAGGGCATTGGCCAGGGCCAGGCGGCTGGACAAGAGTACTCCCGCACAGCCGTAGAGCAGTCCCGCATAAAGGTACACGCAGAGCAGGTCCCGTTCCACATTAATGCCCGATACCCGGGCCGCCTGTGCGTTACCGCCGATGGCGTAAAAGTTGGTCCCCTGTTTGGTATGTTTTAACAGTACCCAGATAATAAAGGTGATAATGATCACATAGATACCCAGGAAGGGGATCTGGAGGAACGAGGGGCCAAAAGAAGTCTGGGCAATGGCTTTGAACTGGGGGGTCAGGGAACTGACGATGGCCGCCTTGGTATAGAGGAGCTGAATGCCCCGGGCAATGGACATGGTACCCAGGGTGGCGATAAAGGGGGGCAGCTTTCCGTATGCCACCAGAACCCCGTTAAAGAGCCCAAAAAGGCCGCCGGCAAAGATTCCCGCCACAATCGGCACAATAATGGGGAACGAATGACCGTAGTAAATTGCCGTTTCATAGGTGGGTATTTGGGCAAAAGAAGCGGCCACCGAAGCGGTAAGGCAGACCACATAACCAATGGAAAGGTCTATCCCCTTGGTGATGATAATCATACCTACCCCCAGGGCAGCGAATGCCCGGACAGCTTCGGCGATGATCAGCGTTTTAAACGACGCCCAGGTAAGGGCCTGGCCCCTGGTAAGGATTGCCAGCAAAAAAACCAGCACCACAAAGGTTACGAGGTTTGTGTACCTGCTTGTAAATTCCCGAAACTTGATGACTCTCATTCCTGTCTCCTTCTCTTTTTCAGGAAAAGTGCGTAGCATAACGCATAATCGCTTCCTGTGTTAATTCATCTTTTTCCAGGGAGCCCGTAAGGATCCCCGCGCAAAGTACCAGTACCCGGTGGCTCATGCCGATAAGTTCGGGCATTTCGCTGGATACCATGATAATGGCCTTTCCCTGTTTTACCAGTTCCGCCATGATCGTATAAATTTCGTATTTTGCCCCTACGTCAATACCTCTGGTCGGTTCATCCATGATAAGAATATCCGGCAGGGTCATAAGCCAGCGGCTTAAAATCACCTTCTGCTGGTTTCCCCCGGAAAGGTTCTGTACCAGGGTACCCATGGAAGGAGTTTTGGTTTTAAGCTGTTTGTTTTGGCTGGCCGCCAGGGCGTTAAGCTTTTTATGGTTCAGTATACCGATTTTTGTTGTATAGTTTCCCAGAGAGGCGATGGCGGTATTTACCGTAATATTAAGCAGGGGGAATATTCCCGAACTGCGCCGGTCCTCGGTAACAAAGCCCATGCCTGCTTTGATAGCATCCTGGGGGCGTATCTTTTTAAGAGGCTTGCCGTTTACCAGGATTTCCCCGGAACTGGTCTTTCGTACGCCGAAGATCGCTTCCACCAATTCCGTCCGCTGGGCCCCCACAAGGCCGCCGATTCCAAGGATTTCTCCCCGGCGTAACTGGAAGTTGATGTTCTTGAAGGACCGGGGATTGGCGGCGGTAAGATCCCGCACTTCCAGGCAGACATCGCCAATGGCAGATGTTACCGGCGGGAACCGGTTGGTAATGTCCCGGCCTACCATAAGGGAAATAAGCTTGTCCCCGGTAAGCTGCTTAACCGGATAGGTATCAATTACCCTGCCGTCCCGCATAACCGTTATGTCATCGGCAATCTGGAATATCTCTTCCATTTTGTGGGAAATATAAATAATTGCCACACCCTTTGACTGGAGATCCCGGATAATGGTAAAAAGGTGGGCTACTTCGTTTTCTGTTAATGAACTGGTGGGCTCGTCCATAACCACAATTGACGAATTATACGAAACCGCCTTGGCTATTTCGCAGCCCTGCTGGTGGCTGATGGAAAGACTCGATACCCGGGCGGCAGCATCAAAGTCAAAATTAAGGCCCAACAAAAGACTTTTTGTGTCGGCAAGCATTTTCCGGTGATTGATAAGATGCAGAACGTTTAACGGTTCCCGGCCAAGCCAGATATTCTGGGCCACCGAACGCTCGGGAACATTGGAAAGCTCCTGATGAATCATCGAGACCCCGGCGTGCATGGCATCGGCGGCGCTGTTAAAACGGCGTTCCTGGTTTTTGAGGACGATGGTACCCTCATCCATCTGGTAGATGCCAAAGAGGCATTTCATGAGGGTGGATTTACCCGCGCCGTTTTCCCCCATAAGGGCATGAACCGTTCCGGGCTTTACCTTAAAATCAACCTTATCCAGGGCAAGTACGCCGGGAAAACGTTTTGTTACTGCCCGCATTTCAAGTATATAATCCGCCATGGTTACTCCAAATTAAATGGTAACAGCAGACCGTACTTTGTACGGCCTGCCGTTACGTTACATAAAACTAGTGGGACTTATAGTAGTCCGAGTCCTTGTCCACCGGGACAAAGGGTACCAGGTAACACTGACCAATGATGGCGGCGTCGTTGGCCGGAGCTTCATCAATGACAGCGGTGGCAGCGGGGGTTCCGCCGGCGGGATTACCGGGTGTGTAGGCGCCCGTGGCGTTCTGGTAGATTACGTCAAAAGCGGCGGCGGACTGGCCCACCGCGTCCTGAAGGACTGTGGCGTAGAGCTTGTTTTCCTTCATGGAGTTGATGGCGTCCTGGGTAGCGTCAATGCCAAGAACCGGAACGGTAAGCGTGGTGCCGTCATCGGCATCGCCCTTGGTATAACCGTTCTGGATAAGGGATTCTACCGCACCCAGGGCCATGCCGTCGTTCTGGGCGGCAACTACGTTGTATTGACCCCGGAAGGCGCCGACCCAAACATTCATCTTCTCCTGGGCCTGATCGGGGGTCCAGTTGGCGGTATCTTCGGCGATGATCTTCACGGTGTAACCCCGTGTTGCCAGTTCCGCCAGAAGGCCCGCCCGCCGGTTAACCTGGGCAGGATGGCCCATCTGGCCGTTGAGCAGGAGCATATTTACGGCTTTACCGGGAGCTTTGCCGGGGTTCTTGTCAAAGTAATCCGCAATAAGCTGGCCCTGATAGCGCCCGCCCACAAATTCGGGGGATGACGCAAAGAAGAAATTCGGCCCCACCTTAAGAGCGGTAACAGTGGGCTGGATGTTGGAATAGGCCGCGGCTCCGCCGGCTTCCTTAATAATCTGGTTCATCTGCTCCGAAAGCTCGGAAACGCAGGGAACAATGACAAACCACTTGTAACCCTGGTTAATCAAGGTCTGAACCTGGGTAAGCTGGGTAGCGCCGTCGCTGCGGGCATCCTGGATGTTAAGATCCACACCCTTTTCTGCCGCCAGCTTCTTGATGTTTTCCGAATAATCCTTGAGGAACTGTTCGTCGATGTTCCGCATCATGAGGGCAATCTGTACCTTGCCGCTGTCGGTACTTTCCGGCTTTTTGGTACACCCCGTCAGAACCAGACAGAGGGTAAGCAGTACTGCCAGAACCAATGTAAGTTTTTTCATTTCCTTCTCTCCTTAAACAAATATTTTATCCGGTTTTACAAACCGGAATTTTCCATAGTTACGACGCTAAATCCGTCCAGGCTTTCCGGTAGGGGAACAGCCCGGGCATTTCGAGTTTTTCCAGTTCCCGGTACTCAACATCAAAATCTCCGGCCAAATCGGCAAGGCTCTTGCCCGTAAGGGCCATTTTGGCAGTCATGGCGGCTCCCAGGGCGGTAGCCTCGGTTATATCCGTAAGGAATACCCGGTTATGGGGCAGCGCCGAAGCAAGCAGGGTATTGTAGGAGGCGTTTTTCCTAAAGCCCCCTTCGGTAAATACCTCCGTGCCCTGTTTTATGCCCGCCTTCTCCAGCGCCGTTAAGGTCTGCATTACAAGGGAAATCCGCAAAACCGCCAGGGCTTTTTCATAATTCTTAAAAACCGGAGGCAGATTTTTTCCCTGCTCAATGTCTGCAAAAAAATACTCCGCGCCGTCTTCAACAATTCTGGCTTTTGAACGGGGAAACTGTCCCGACCCCTGGGTTAATTCGGGCAGCAAAAACAGCTTTTGCTCATTCAGCACCGAACGGTAAAGCCCTTCGTCCCAGGGGGGAAAATCATCCCGCTTGTGGATGTCCATAAGAATTTTGGACCAGGTTTCAAATTCCAGCCCTCCCAGAAAAATTGCCGTCTTGACCGGTTTTCCAAAGGCGGAAATATTAAAGAACACCACCTTGCCCAGTTCATCCGGGGCAAAACCGTACTGTTCCACCGGGTTCATGATGACGCACCAGGTACCGGTGGAATTGAGAATAAATCCCGTTTCTCCCTTTTTGGCGAAATGGGGGAGCAGTGCGGAATTGGAATCGTGGATCCCCATGGTAACAATCGTATCTTTGGAAAGGCCGGTTTTTTGCGCCAGTTCTTCCGTTATGGTTCCCAGGACATCCCAGGATTTTCGCAGTGTATTGGGAACCATGGAAGCGATTCCCAGGTCCCGGGCTACCGATGAAAGCCTGCCGTCAACCTGATCCCACAGGTAGGTGTGGTTTCCCATGTAGGTACTTTCTACCCCGGTTTTTCCGGTAAACCGTAGGCCCCAGTATTGGGGGTAGGGGAGTACCCCAACAGTATCGCCAAAGAGATCGGGAAACTGTTCCCGGGCAAAGAAAATTCCCTTGGCGGGGTTAATCATTGCCTTAAAAGCGGGGGTTCCGGTTTTTGCCTGGAGTTCTTCGGGTTTGCCGAATTGTTCGTAAAAGCGCTTGTGAAAGTCTTCTCCCGGTTCGTGGGTATACAATACGCAGGGGAGGGCGGGTTTACCGTCCTTCCCCACGCATACAAAGGTAGCGCCATGGGTAGAAACCGCCAGCGCTTTAACCGGATACTTTTTTGCAAAAGCCGCCAGCTGTTCGATAAACCATGTTTCTATGCCTTCAAGGTCATGAGCTTCAAGAGAATCACGGCCCTGTACCGTGATGGGCGCGAATGTTTTATATACCGCATCCAACTGGCACAGCGTTTCATCGTAGACCGCCGCTTTTTTGTTGGTCATGCCGATGTCAATTACCGCTATGGCATATTCCATGGTTATCGCTCCGCCTGTTATTTGTACAGGGGACCCAGCGCCGAACAGGCCCGGTAATCCGCCCCTTCCTTGTCCATGCCAAAGGCATTCCAGTAACTGGGCCGGAAGATCTTTTCCTCCGGCACATTGTGCATACTTACGGGGATACGCAGTATGGAACAGAGGGCAATAAGATCCGCGCCGATATGCCCGTAGGAGATAGACCCGTGGTTGGCCCCCCAGCTGTTCATTACTTCGTAGGCAGTTTTAAAGGGGCCCTTACCGGTGGTCCGCGGCGCAAACCAGGTACAGGGCCAGGTATAGTCGGTCCGTTTCCACAATACATCCGAAACATTGTCCGGCAGATTTACCGTCCAGCCTTCGGCAATTTGCAAAACCGGGCCTATGCCCTTTACCAGATTAAGGCGGCTCATGGTCACGGGCATTTCCGCCCGGGTAAGAAACCGGGAAGAAAAACCGCCTCCCCGGAAATAGCCAAAGTCTGCGGCATTCCAGGTAGTAGCGGTTAGACACGCTTTTTGGTCCGCCTCGCTTACTTCCCAGAAGGGCTTCATTACCCCTTTGCCCCCTTCCTTCATTTCACCGCATGCATCAATACAGGCAGCCCCCGAATTGATAAGGTGGATAATCCCCCCGGATTCTTTTGCCGCTCCGGTAAGGTCGTAAGCTGCGGCGCGCTTTACCGCTTCGGGGCTCCAGTAGGTACGGACATCGGCAAAAATTTGGGCTGTTCCGGTAAGCAGTTTGCCAAAGAGCATTCCCACGCCGTTAAGGGTGTCGTTTTCGGTTGCTAAAATATAGGGTTCCCGGGCCCCTTCCCAGTCAAAGGATGTGTTGAGCATCGCTTCGGGGAAATCGCAGTTAGGATAAAAATCCGTCCACTGGCGCTGGCCCTGAAAGCCCCCGGCAATGGCATTGTGCCCCGCCCGTTCTTCTTCACAGCCTTCGGGCAGTTTGGGATTACCGTTAAAGAGGTCTTTGATGATACACATCATCTTAACCACAAATTCCCAGGCTTTGTCCTGTTCTTCCCGGGAACGCTGGAGTTCCGGCGGGTTTTTGTCAAATCCTTCTTTACAGTACTGTTTGGTCCAGGCCAGGGCTTTCTGGTATTCTTTTTCGTCGTAGATGCCTTTTTCCATACGGCGGATAATTTCCACTTCGTCGACGCTTTCTACCCGCATCCCCAGATATTCTTCAAAGAATTCAGGATTGATGATCGAACCGGCAATACCCATACAGATGGAACCGATCTGGAGGTAACTTTTACCCCGCATGGTAGCGGCGGCCACTGCGGCCTTGCCAAAGCGGAGCAGTTTTTCTTCCACATCGGCGGGCATCTCCGTGTCGGCGGCGTTCTGTACATCGTGGCCGTAAATGCCAAAGGCAGGCAGTCCTTTTTGCGCGTGGGCGGCCAATACCGAAGCCAGGTATACCGCGCCGGGCCGTTCGGTGCCGTTGAAACCCCAGACCCCTTTGATGGTTTGGGGATCCATGTCCATGGTTTCCGATCCGTAACACCAGCAGGGAGTAACGGTAAGGGTGATGTCCACTCCTTCCCGGCGGAATTTATCCGCACAGGCCGCCGCTTCCGCCACCCGTCCGATGGTGGTATCGGCAATAACCACCTGGACGCTTTCGCCGTTGGAATACCGCAGTTTTTTTTCAAAAAGGGCCTTGGCCGCTTTTGCCATATTCATGGTCTGATCTTCCAGGGATTCCCGGACTTTAAGGGGCCCCCGCCGTCCGTCTATGGTGGGCCTGATGCCGATTTTAGGATACGCTCCTCTATAACGATTTACCGCCATGTTTTCCTCCGTTTGTACTATTTACTATAGTTACCGGAAGCCGGATAATCCGCTCCCCGGTTGTTTCCTCTTTGCCCGATTTCTTTTGCCGGATCTTGTCAACGATCCGCCGGCCTGCCCGGCTGCCCATGCCCACCGCATCCTGGGAAGCGGTATACCGGCAGGCCGGTAAAAAGGGGGTATACCGGGATTCGTCAAACCCGGCAATTACCGGTTCCGTCAGCCTGGATTCCTGACCCCGGGAACCGTTCCCCTTCATATCCAAAAGGCACCGCTCCATACCCAGGTGAACCATAAGGTTCACCGCCACCATGGCCTCCGGCGGGTTCCCCTTTTTTAGGAGGGTTTTCATCCGCTTGTAGCCGTCTTCAACTTCCATCCCGCCAAGACAAATCCAGGAGGGATCGGGGTTTATCCCCGCTTCCGCCAATGCCCTCCCATAACCGGAAAGCCGTTCCCGGGCGGCGGAAAGGGTAATCTCCCCGCCCACAAAGGCAATCCGCCTAAAACCATCGGCCAGGAGGGCCCTTGTAAGCCGGAAGGTTCCATCCTCGTTGTCGGAGGTAACCGCATCCAGGGCGGCGCCTTCCACAAGCCGGTCCACCAGCACCATGGGCATCCCCGTATCCGCCAGGCCCTGGAGGTGTTCCCCCCGGGAACCGGCGGGAATAACCACCATGCCGTCCACCATACGGTCCGCCAGCATGTAGATCCGCTTTTTTTCTTCCTCTATGGAATTGAGGGACGATGCTAGGATCATCGTATACCCCTGGCTGTCCAGTTCCCGTTCAATTCCTTCGGCCACGTCCATAAAAAAGTCGTTGGCCAATTCGGGAAAAACCACCCCCACTGCCATGGTAGACTGGGTTTTAAGCCCCCGGGCGGTATAATTTACCCGGTACCCCAGCCGTTGTATGGCGGCCATCACCCGCAGCCGGGTTTTTTCCGCCACCGGCCGGGCCCGTTCCGCTGTTTCCCTTTCGTATACCGCCAGTACCCTGGAAACAGTGGCAGTCGAAACACCCGCCTCGAAGGCCACATCCCTGATTGTCGTACCCATACTTCAAGTTCCAATCGCCCGGGCCAATCGCAAAACCGCAGCTTCTTGATTTCCCAATTCAGGCGGATGTAAACGTTTACACCTTCCCCAGCGGTATAACTCCCTTTTTAAGGATGATATTGCCGTATTTTACTGTTTCTCCGGTCATAAGCACCGCATAAGCCTTTTTAGTCCGTTCGTAGAAGGCAAAACGCTCCACCCGTTCTACCGGAGGGGTTCCGGGCCAGCGTTTGTCGATTACCGCTCGGTAAGATTTTTCGACCTCCGGATCCAAAGTATCCCCGGCGGCAGCGGCCATCATGGCAAGCGGCTGGGGAACATAGGAATCCAGGTTGATAAGGGCCAAAATTCCCTCCAAAAGGGCGGGAATCCGTATGCCGTCAGCCCTGACCACACGGGAATTGAAGGTATTTCCGGGAAAAAAGGCATCTGCCAGGACAATTTCGTCCCCATGGCCCATACGGAACAAAACATCCAGCAATTCTGGACTAATAACAGGATCGATACCAATGAGCATACTAAACTCCTCTAAAGGCGGCGGAACCGCCGCCATATAAATTGAACAGTAACGTGATTTACTATACCACGGATTCAGGATTTGTCAAGAAAAAAGTGCAAACGATTACATTTTTTTTGGGGAGTTTGGGGAAAAAGGCTGTTTCAAAGAGCAAAAATACGGTATATTAAAAACAGGAGATACTCATGGCGGACATAGCTTACCCAAATGGTTTTGATTTCGAGCAGGTTTGGGCCGAGTTAAAGGAAATTCGGGAAATCCAGAAAGAAACCGACCGCATTGTCAGGGAGAATGCCAAACAGCTTGGAGGCATACACAACCGTTTTGGCGAAATTGTTGAATACATGGTTGCTCCCAATCTACAGGCGAAATTCAGGGAAATCGGACTGTCCTTTCAGGAAACATCCAAAGATAAAGTGATTATGGATAAGAATGGCAAATTTCTTTTTGAAATTGATATTTTGCTGGAAAATGGCGAAAAGGCATTGCTGGTTGAAACGAAAACCAAACCCACTACCGAAGATGTCAATGATCATGTGGAACGCCTTGAAAAGATGCGTGCCTTGGCTGATGTAAAAAACGACAGTCGGAAGTTTTTGGGGGCTGTTGCGGGGGTGGTCATGACCGAAAATGTAAAAGACTATGCACTAAAAAAGGGCTTTTATGTGGTTGAGCCTTCGGGAGAAACTTTTTCAATTATCGTGCCGGAAGGCGATTATAAACAAAAAGCATGGTAATCGAGCCTGTACTGCGGCGCACAAAAGGTATTAGGTCATCCCCAGTCTTTACGAAGCAAAAAATCCCGCAAATGGACCCCCAGCACTCCCTGTTCTTCGGTTTGCCAGTATTTGTCCAGGGTAACCACCATCTTGGGCCAGTGATCCTTAATCGCCAGAAGGGGGGCAAATTCCCGTTCACGGGTTTCGGGGTTTGAAAAGCTTAGACAGACCTGTATATAGAGCATGCCCGTTCCGTTGGCCTTTTCTGCCACAAAATCCACTTCTTTCTGGTCCTGTTTACCCACATACACATGGTATCCCCGGCGGATAAGCTCCATAAAGACGATATTTTCCAGAATCCCGCCGATATGTTCCTGCCGCATATCCCGCACGGTATATTGCAGGGAATGATCCGCCAGGTAGTATTTTTCCGTTGTTTCCAGCAGCCGTTTGCCCTTAAGGTCGTACCTGGGGGCTTTATAGACAATAAAGGCATTTTCAAGATAGCTGATATAGTTGTGGACCGTTTCAAAATCAGCCCCCCGTTTTTGATTTTTAAGGTAGTCGGCTATCCGTTTTACCGATACGGGGTTTCCTACGTTATCGTATAAAAAGGTAATTATCTTTTCCAAAAGCTGGGTATTCCGTATGCCGTTACGCTGGACCACATCCCGGAGTACGGCGGAAGCATGGATATCGGTAACGATCTGCCTTTTTTCCCGCCGGGTAAAACTTGTAACACTTAACAGGGGGAAACCTCCGCCTTCTATATATGCATCCAGTTCCTTGTCCGTATCGCCGGAACCCAAGCCGCTCTGGCTTCTAAAATCCACAAATTCAGCAAAAGAAAGGGTATACAAATGAAAGGAAACATAACGCCCCGCCAGGAGGGTGGCCAGTTCCGAGGAAAGAAGCCGGGAATTCGATCCGGTGATGTAGATATCGGTGTTTTTAAGCCTAAGTGCGTTGACACTCCGCTCCCACTTGTCCACCAATTGTATTTCATCCAAAAAAATAGAGTACCGCTGCTTACCGGTCATTTTTGAGCTTAAATAGGCGTTAAGTTTCCGGTAGTTAAGCAGGGAATCAAATTCCGCTTCTTCAAAGTTGATATAGATAGTGTGATTCGTATCCGGCGCTTTTGTTCGTTCTAAAACCGCCTCTTGAAACAAGCGGAGCAGGGTTGATTTTCCACAGCGCCGTATCCCGGTAATAACCTTGATCAGCGGTTTATCAATAAATCCCTGTAAGTCATGTATATAGCTGCTGCGCTGTAACATACTTCCAGGATACGTTATTTTTGGGAATCCGTCAAGTTTACTCGGTTATAACCGAGTAAATTGCCTATTTTCGCCTATTTACTCGGTTATAACCGAGTAAATTCTACCGGCTAAGCGCTGTTAAACAAGTCCGGGGATTTAAGGTAACGTTCGGCGGTAAAATCATCCAGCAGTTTGGCCATGGAAGCGTTACAGGCGATGGTCCGGATAACCTTGGCGGAAAGTTCCGCCGAGGGAACCACCTCCAGGTTGGGAATTTTGTCCATTTCGGTACAGCAAATTGTATCGGTTACCATGATATGCCGTAAAAGGCCCTCGGAAACAAGCTTGGCAAGCCGTTCCTCGGCGGGGTGGGAAAAAACAGGATGTACCGCCATAAGATTAACTTCTGCGGGTTTCATGGGGGCCAGGGCCCGGATAAGGGCTTCTACCGACCCGGCGGTATCTATCATATCATCAATAATCCAAAGGACCTTTCCTTCTACCGGTTCGGCGGAAAGGATATTGATACATTCCACGGTATTAACCTTGGCATAATCCCGCTGTTTGTGGGCCACCACCAGGGGTACCCCAAAGGAATTGGCAAAACGCCGGGCCAGTTTTTCTCCCCCGGCATCAACAGAACAAAAGGCCCAGCTGTTCCGCACGGTGTTCTGTAGAACTTCCAGGTCCCGGATATACACATCACAGAGCCGTTCCTTAAGTAAAGTCAGGGCGGGGATGTCGTCGATAACACACCTGGCGGGGTCAATCATCGCCTGGGATTTATCCGAATGGAGCTGGTAGGTTACAAAGTGCCGGGCCCCAAGGCTGGAAAGGATTTTCAGGTGGGTCCAGAGGCCTACGGAACTGCGCCGGGTGGTTCTGTCGGACCGGGAAGACGACATATAGGGTTCAAAAATGGTAATCTGCGCCGCTTGTGCCCGTTTAAGGGCGTCAACCGCATGGTAGAGCTCTATTTTTGCCTCATCAACGGAAAGGCCCGCTTCGTTCCGGGCGCAGTTGGCGAAAAGGAATACGCCTTTTCCCCGGATAGAGGAACGTATCACCACTTCCTTTTCCCCGTCGGCAAAACGGTCTGTATCAAGCAAATTGATGCCGTCAATGGAAGGAGCAAAGGAAGAAAAACTGGCAAAATTTGTCACCGATTCCGCCACCCTGGCGGCATAGGCCCTGGCGGTCCTGGTGGCGGTAATGACAAATTCATTCATAAAAATGAGTATAACACGGAGCATGGACGGGAGACAAGAGAATCGGGAAAGACGGGTCTATTCACTTTTTTTTAAATATATGCTATTTTTTTACGGTTATATACAAGCAACAAACAGCTTCTTGCCATACATAAGGAGAGGGGAGGGAAAGGATGGCAAAGATGAACGACGAAAAAAGTAAAAGTGGAACCCCAATGGGTACGCCAGGATCGCTTGAAGAAAAAAAGAAGGCCCTGGAAGCGGCCCGGCTCCAAATTGAAAAACAGTACGGTACCGGTTCTTTAATACGCTTGGGCGATCATAACACCGCCGCGGGCATAGAGGTAATTCCCTCTGGTTCCATTCTGTTGGACGAAGCATTGGGAATTGGCGGTTACCCCCGGGGAAGGATTATCGAGGTCTTTGGCCCCGAATCGGGCGGTAAAACGACCATGGCCCTCCATGCTATAGCGGAAGCGCAAAAACTGGGGGGTATCGCGGCCTTTATTGATGCCGAACATGCCCTGGACCCGGTTTATGCCAGGAATTTGGGGGTAAACATCGACGACCTCTGGATATCCCAGCCCGATACAGGGGAACAGGCCCTGGAAATTACCGAAAACCTGGTCCGGTCCGGTGCGGTGGATGTCATTGTGGTCGACTCTGTGGCGGCCCTGACACCCCAGGCGGAAATAGACGGTGATATGGGAGATGCCCAGATGGGTCTCCAGGCCAGGCTTATGAGCCAGGCCATGCGGAAACTGACTGCCATCATCGGTAAGTCCAAAACGCTCCTTATCTTTATCAACCAGATACGGATGAAAATCGGGATTATGTTCGGTAATCCCGAAACCACCACCGGCGGCAATGCCCTTAAATTTTATGCTTCGGTACGTTTGGAAGTCCGCCGGGTGGAAACCATCGAGGCCGGTAAGGATTCCGATGCGGTGGGTAACCGCATCCGGGTTAAGGTGGTAAAGAACAAAGTTGCGCCGCCATTCAGAAAGGCTGAACTGGAAATTATCTTTGGCAAGGGAGTTTCCGCTATCGGCAGTCTTTTGGATGCGGCGGTTAAACATGAAATTATCGACAAAAAAGGCGCATGGTATGCCTATGGCGAAGAAAAAGTAGGCCAGGGCAGGGATAATGCCAAATCGTACCTGGAAGATAACCCCGAATTTGCCAGGGAAATTGAAATCCGGCTCAGGAAAATCATGTTTCCCAACAGAAACCAGGATAACCCGGCTCCGGCAAAAGCGGCGGCGGCCGTTGGCCCCGCAACGGGCGTTGGCCCCGCAGCACCGGTTCCGCCGCCGGGGATGAGCGCCGGAGTTTCCGGAATTGGTAACAAAACCGGAACTAGTTCCGCAATGCCCGAACCGGTCCCCCAAGCGGTACCCTCGTCAGGCCCTGCCGCGCCAGTGCCCGTCGTGCCAGTGCCTGTCGCTCCAGTACCTGCCGCACCTGCGGCGGCGCTGGCCGCGGCCGCAGGGCAGCCAGACCCGGCG
This sequence comes from Spirochaetia bacterium, assembly GCA_025997795.1. GTDB lineage: Bacteria > Spirochaetota > Spirochaetia > Treponematales > Breznakiellaceae > BNVB01. The sequence goes on from BNVB01000042.1 coordinate 15,438, forward strand.
GAACATCGCGGGCCGGGGCGGCCCCGGAAAAACCCGGAAGCTTCGCTGGAAGCGGGGAGCGATCTTTTTTAGTATATCCTGCGTTCTGGGGCTTGGTTCCAACCGGCCCTATAACGGCCTTTCCGGTGAATCGCTGCTTGGTTCCGCTGTGGCGGAACTGAGCGGCGTACTCAGCGGTCTGCGGGCTTCTCCCCTCTACAAAACGGCCCCGCTCCATGTAACAGATCAGGCGCCGTTCCTTAACATGGCGGTGTCAGGTTGTTTTAATGCGCTGGACGGAAGCAGCGCCGCCAGGAATAGCGCCGCACAAAAATTGCTGGTCCTTATTAAGGCAATAGAAACCCGCCATGGCAGGAACCGTTCCGCCGAGCGCCGCTGGGGGGAACGATCCCTGGATATTGACATACTGCTTTTTGGCGACACGGTACTTTCAATAGCGGAACCGGACCTTGTTATACCCCATCCCCGCTTAAAGGAACGGGCTTTTGCCCTGCGGCCGCTTCTGGATCTATGGCCCGGTGCGGTGGAACCGGGAACAGGATTAGCCTACCGGGAAATACTGGCGGGGCTTGGCGGACAGGAGATTACGCCCCTTACAAAACCCTATCTGCCCGAGTATACTAAGAAAGATGGAAAGCCCTGCCACCCAGACAACGGTTACATTTCAAACAGATGAAAACTCCGCCAAACGGGAAGATTTTTCCCAGGAAGAAAGCGGCCGTACCTTTAAAGTCAAGGAATTTGAGGGGCCCCTGGATCTGCTCCTTTTTCTTATCAAAAAAAATGATATCAATATTTATGATATTCCCATAGCGGAGATTACCGAACAGTACCTGACATACCTTAGATATGTTACCGTGCTGGACCTGGAGGACATTACCGAATTCCTCGCCATGGCGGCAAACCTCCTTTACATCAAAAGCCGTATGCTGCTCCCGGTAGAAATTGACCTGGACGAGATAGAAGATCCCCGCCAGGGTCTGGTAGAAAAACTTATTGAATACCAGCGTTTCAAAAAACTCACCGAACTTATGGAAGAAAAGACCAAAGAGGCGGAATGGGTAATTGAACGTAAAAAACTCCAGCGGTCCCTGCCTTTTAAGGAAGACGAACTTTGGGAAGAAATGGATGTCTGGGATCTGGTAAAAACATTTTCCACCCTGATGAGCAGTGTTGGGGTTGACGGGGATAATCAGCGTATCATCGACCTTTATGAAGAAGTGTCAATTAACGAAAAAATAACCCTGCTTGCGGAATTGCTGGAAACAAAGGGCGAATGCAGTTTTACCGATCTTGTGGCCCGGCGGGGATCGATTATGGACATTATCTGCGCTTTTCTGGCCCTTCTGGAGGCGGTAAAGGTACGGATGGTAACTATTTTCCAAAACCGTATGTTCGGAGATATACAAATTCGCCGTTTGGCCGATAACCCAGCCCGTTTGGCAGATCAAATGGAGACAGAACATGGAGAACCTTGAAAAAGAAGTCAGCCTTATCGAGGCGATACTGTACATTGAAACAGACCCCATGGATTATGGCATTCTTTCCCGTATTTCCGGGCTTTCCCGGGATGTGGTAGAAAAGGTCCTGGAAACCCTGGAAGAAAAATACCGCCGGGCCGATTCGGGGGTGGAACTTTCCCGTATCGGCGGGGGGGTTATGCTTTCTCCCAAACAGGAATACTGGAATGTTTTAAAAGAACGGTACGGTAAAAAGAACGAAAACCGCTTTTCCCGGGCAGCGCTGGAAACGCTGTCGATCATTGCCTATTCCCAGCCCATTACCCGCGGCGAGGTAGAGGCAATCCGGGGGGTACAGGCGGATACGATGATCCGGCTCCTGTTGGAAAAATCCCTCATCCGGGAAGTGGGTAAAAAAGATGTACCGGGCAAACCAACCCAGTATGGAACTACCAGGGAATTTCTCCGGTTTTTCCGCCTGGAAAGCATTGCCGATCTTCCCAAACTGGACGAAAGCGAGGCCGCCCGTTTTGAACTTGAAGGATAAACCCCAATCCGGGGAAGCCCAATCCGCTGCCGGGGCGATTCGCCTGCAGGTATTTCTGGCCCGGGCCGGTGTAGCTTCCCGGCGGGCATCGGAAGCTCTTATAGAGGCGGGCAGGGTGACGGTCAACGGTCTTTCCGTTACCGAAATGGGAACCAAAGTACAAGCGGGGGATAAAATTGCTCTGGACGGAAAACCCCTGGAGGCCGAAACGGCCCGGCATTACTTGGCCCTTAACAAACCGCCGGGTTACCTCTGCAGCTCACATGACCCCCAGGGCCGGTCCCTGGCCCTGGATCTGCTGCCCGCCATGCCGGAACGGCTCTACAGCGTTGGCCGGCTGGATTATTTATCATCGGGGCTGGTATTTTTTACCAACGACGGGGATTTTACCCTCCGCCTGAGCCATCCCGGATCGGGGATTGAAAAGGAATATCTGGTAGAATCCACGGTCCCTATCCCCGACAATGCCATAGAGGAATTTCTTGCCGGGGTGGAAATTGAAGGTGAACGGTACAAGGCCCTGCGCATAAAACGGCTTGGACAGAAATCGCTCCGTATTGTGCTTATTGAAGGAAAAAACCGGGAAATCCGCCGGGTTTTTTCCCATTTCCACCTGCACCCCCAATTGCTCCGCCGGGTCCGTATAGGGCCGGTGGAACTGGGGGATCTGCCGGAAGGCACCAGCCGGCCCCTGGAACCGCGGGAAATTGCCGGGCTTCTTTCGCTTTCGGCAAAAAAAACCCTTCGTAAGCGGGAAACAACATGGTAATCGCCATCGACGGCCCCGCTGGAACCGGAAAAAGCACCATCGCCAGGATGCTGGCGGAAAACTGCAAGGGAAGGGACGGAAAACCCTTTACCTACATCAATTCGGGTAACCTCTACCGGGCCATCACGCTGGGGTGCCTTAGGGAAGGTATACCGCCCTCTGATCCCGTTCGGGTTCTGGAGTATGCAAAACGGGCCCCCCTGGTCTACCGGGAGGGTAAACTGTATCTGGGGGATGAAATGGTGGAGGATCTGCTTCATAGTGACGAGGTAGATGCCCATGTTTCACCCCTTTCGGCCATAGTACCGGTCCGCCATGTGGTTAATGACCATGTACGGAAGCTAGCTGCGGGACTTAATGCCGTAGTGGAGGGGAGGGATATGACCACAGTGGTATTTCCCAACGCAGAATACCGGTTTTACCTGGATGCATCGATTAAAGAACGGGCCCGCCGCCGCCATGAACAGGGGGTTTCCCGGCTTGGCCTGGAAGAAATTGAGGCTGCCATAGCAAAGCGCGATGCTATTGACAGAAACAAGGAAGAGGGAAGCCTGACTGTAGGGGATGGCGTAAGCTGCCTTGACACATCGGACTTGACCTTAAATCAAGTTTATGCCACATTGATAGAGAAAATTACAATGGAAGGATGAATCAATGGCTCAGATGGAAGTGGGAACGGACACTAACTCCGGCGACATTCAGTCACAATTACAGGAAGAGTATCTTAAATCACTGGAACAGCTTGAAGAAGGCCAGCTTATAAACGGCCATGTTATTCAGGTTACCCCGGACCAGGTCTTTATCGACGTGGGTTATAAATCGGAGGGGAAAATCCCCATTTCCGAATTCCAGGAAGTTCCCAAAATCGGGGACCCTGTTTCGGTCATTTTAGTCAGCAAAGAAAATAAATATGGCGAGGTCATTGTTTCCAAACAAAAGGCCGATGTCAAACTCTTCTGGAAGAACCTGCGCCAGGCCTTCCAGGATCATACGCCAATAGATGGGATCATCGAAAAACAGGTTAAGGGCGGTTTTGATGTTAACCTGGGGGCAGGGGTTAGGGCATTTCTTCCCATAAGCCAGTCTGATGCCCAAAAAGTGGATAAACCGGAAAAACTCCTGGGTATAAAATCACCCATGCTGGTAGAACGGATCTATTCCGACGGCAAAGTTAACATTGTGGTAAACCGCCGCAGATGTCTGGAAGAAGAAATCAGCCATAAACAGCAGGAATTCTTTAACAGTACCCCCATTGGCGCCGAAGTTGCCGGTGTGGTTAAAAGTTTTACTTCCTTTGGAGCATTTGTCGATCTGGGGGGCTTTGACGGCCTGCTCCACATAAACGACATGAGCTGGGGTCATGTTACCCGGCCCAAGGATTTTGTTAAAAAAGGCCAGGAAATTACCGTTAAGGTAATCCGCATCGATCCGGCGGAACGGCGGATCAACCTTTCCCTTAAACATTTTAGCGATGATCCCTGGGTACACTTTGAAGACAAGTACCATGTAAACGATATTGCAAAGGGCAGGGTAACAAAACTTACCGACTTTGGCGCCTTTATTGAACTTGAAGAAGGCATTGAAGGTTTGGCCCATATTTCCGAATTTTCCTGGGTAAAAAAAGTCCAGTCTCCGGGGGATCTTCTTTCCATCGGTGACGAAGTGGAATGTATGATCCTTGGGTATGATCTTCAGGCGGGCCGGGTTTCTTTGGGGCTTAAACAGGTAAGTACCAATCCCTGGAACGAAATTCAGGAAAAATACCCCGTGGGAACACGGCTTACCCGTAAGGTAATAAAAATTACCAATGCCGGCGCTTTTATCGAACTGGAGCAGGGTATTGACGGTTTCCTCCACGGCGATGATATTTCCTGGACTAAAAAGGTTAAACATCCCGGCAGCGAACTTACCGTGGGCCAGGAAGTGGAAGTAATGGTCCTGGCTATGGACAAGGGCAGCAGGAATATCAAACTGGGTATTAAACAACTTTCCGAAGATCCCTGGCAGAATTTTGCCGCCGCCTATAAACCAGGCTCCAAGGTAGAAGGGGAAGTTTCGTCAATTACCGAATTTGGCCTCTTTGTAAAAGTTCCCGGCGGTATTGAAGGGCTTATCCATAAGACAAACCTGCCGGAAAACCGGGAAGAAAGCCCCGAAGACGCACTTAAACGCTATACGGTGGGGGATAAAATTACCGCGGTGGTTCTGGAACTACAGCCGGAAAAACAAAAGGCTTCCTTTTCTATCCGGGACTACCAGAAGAAGGTCCAGCGGGATGAAATTTCCCGGTACATGGCGGAAGAAGAAACCGACGGTTCTACCTTTACTCTGGGGGATTTTCTAAAATCCAAAAGTACCGGGAACGAAAATAACGTAGAAGCCGGGGAAACTTCCGGCGTGGACCAGAAGGAGCCGGATGCCCCGGTTTCTCCTTCGGACCCGGACTAGGATCCGGCTGACCGCATTTATATGCTGTCAAAAATCGACGTTACCAAATTTAGTACCCTGATTGAGCTTAATTCACTCATTAACTCTAATATTACCGATCTCCATACCCTGCTTGCGCGGATTCTTGATTCCGCCGTGCGGCTCTGTCAAAGCGAGGCATCAAGCCTTATGCTGGTTAACCGGGAAGCCCAGGAACTGTACTTTGAGGTAGCCACCGGTTCCCATGGAGAAGCGGCTGCAAAATTCACCGTAAAAATGGGGGAGGGTATTGCCGGCTGGGTTGCCGCCCATAACAAATCCCTTATCGTAAACGATGTAGAAAACGACAGCCGTCATGCAAAAGAAATTTCCGGCCAGATTGGGTATCCATCAAAAACAATACTGGCCGTTCCCATGCGAATCAAGGACGAGTGCATCGGAGTCATTGAACTTTTGAACAAAGAGGGCGGCAAAAACTTTACCCAGGAAGATATGGAATGGCTGGAGATATTCGCCAACCAGGCCGCCCTGGCGGTACAGAATACCAAAAGTATTGAAAAAGCCCGGGAAGAAATAAACCAGCTTCAAAGCGGTTATCATACCCTTATTGCCAAAAGTCCGGTAATCCTGGAAAAACTGGAAATTATCGACCGGGTAGCCAAAACCGATTCATCGGTTCTTATTCTGGGCGAAAGCGGGGTAGGCAAAGAACTTTTTGCCGAACAGATACATCTGCGTAGTCCCCGCACTGGCGCTCCCTTTGTACGGGTAAACTGCGCGGCCCTGCCGGAAAATCTTATGGAAAGCGAACTCTTCGGCCATGTAAAGGGAGCCTTTACCGGAGCCATCCAAAGCCGCCAGGGCCGTTTTGAAGCAGCCCACAAGGGAACGATCTTTCTGGATGAAATTGGGGAAATTCCCCTTTCCCTCCAGTCAAAGCTGCTGCGGGTGATCCAGGACAAAACCTTTGAAAAAGTTGGTTCCGATATGTCGATCACGGTAAATGTCCGCATTCTTGCTGCCACCAACAGGGACATAGAAGCCATGGTAGAGAAGGGCGAATTCCGCAGTGATCTCTATTACCGGATCAATGTGCTTCCCCTGTATATCCCCCCCCTCCGCCAGCGGCCGGAGGAGATTCCCGAACTGGCGGAATTTTTCCTTAAACGCTACCAGGCGGAAACAAAAAAACAATTTGACGGCTTTTCCGCCGATGCGATGAAATTTATGCTTTCTTATTCATGGCCGGGAAATATCCGGGAACTGGAGAACAGCATTGAACGGGCCTGTGTTATCAGCAAGGGCCGGACTATTCAGAAAAACGACCTTTTTATGCGCAGTACCCTGGAGCTTTCTTCCCCGGCGGTGCCTGCAGGAGAGGGTAGCCGTAATCTTAAAAATACGTTAAACAAGTTTAAGGCC
>BNVB01000043.1 GCA_025997795.1 Spirochaetia bacterium
GGTGCAGTATATGCCCCCGCCGAACGGCAAGCACCACATCGTCGTTAAAATCCATGGCATAAAGTTCCGAGAAGGATCCCCCCGTTTCAAAGGCATCCATGATCTTCATGGCTACCACATTTTTTACTTCGCACTCCCCCGCCACCGGCACATGATGGGCGGTAAGCAGGGTGTTCCCCGCGATAACCGAGGTAACAATATTTTCATGCTTATTGCCGTTCCAGCCTTCGTAGTAGTAAGCCATGGCCCCCAGGTTTTTTTCCTTTACCAGGGCATCCAGCGCGCAGGAAGTCCGGGCGGCCCGGTCCAGTTCGTATTGCTCGCAGTCCGGGGAAACCTCAAATTCCGCAGCAAACTGTTTCCGTTTGGCGGCTACCTCGCCGGAATCGGTCTTGTCCCAGAGGGCCGCAAGAAAATCCATCTCCAGCAGTTCAAAATGGCTCCCAAAAACCGAAGCAAGCCCGGTAACATCGGTATACACGTCCAACATTCCGCAGTAGTAATGACCCAGTATGCCTATCCGTGTATTTCGCAAGAGGGAGCGGACCCGGACGGCATCGCACCAGCCGCTTATTTCCTTCCAGGCGGCCTCTTCTTCAAGCCAGCCGGTAACAATGTCGTAGTCCACACCGGCCTTGTTAAACACATTGGCAATTTCCGGCGCTGCACAAGCCTGGCAGTGGGCCAGCCATTCGCCGGTTTTTTTTCCCCGGTCCCCCAGGGCGTTAAACGAAGCATAATCAATAGCCGCTGCCGGCTGGAGGTTAAGGATTATCACCGGAACATTCAGGCCCTGGGCAACGGGCAGTACCGTATGGGAAAGGGCATAGGTAGATACATAGAGGAAGACCGCTTCCACCCGCTTTTCCCGGAAAAGATCCGCCGTTGTCTTTGCGGCGCCGGGATTATCCACCAGACCGGCATTTACTACTTCAATGCCGCCGGCCGTACGGAGTTTTCCCGCGATACGGTCCAGGTATCCCTCCAGCCGGGGTTTGAGCCCTTCAAACTGGGCCCAATAGGTATCCAGCCCTATGCCAAAAAGCCCTATACGAACAGGACAATGATCTTCCATGCTGATCAGCTTAGGTTCATTTTGTACCGCCGTAAATGGACTTTTCTATTGTTTTGATGGAAAAAACAGGGTAGTATATGTCATGGGAAACAACGAGGAACTTTATGCCATGGATTTTAACGACGATGTGGTGCTTTGGGGCCACGACGGCCCGGCCCATACAGCCGTAGCCCAGGGGGCAGTGGGGCTGGTACCCCTGCCGGTGTACCATGGCAAGCCCGGTAAGGGCCTTTCCATCCAGATGAGTCTTAAACACGGGCCGGTTACCCTTCTGGCGGTGGTACAGGGAAAAGCCCCGGCATCAATTTCAGAACCCTCAGGCGGAACTTCCGGCGGCGGCCTTGATAAAAATACCTTCCTCCTCTGCGCCGAGGGAGAATCCGTGCCGGGGCCGGTGCTGGAAATTGGCAATACCAACAGCCGTTACCGCTTTTCCCTCCCGGCCCGGGAATTTGTAAACCGCTGGTCCAAGGCCGGCCCGGCCCATCACTGTGCCATAGGCATTGGGCATATAGCCGGAAAGCTGGAAAAACTGGCAAAGCTGCTGGGTATTCCGCTGGTGGAAATTACACCCCGAAGCCAGGGTTCAGCTTGCTAAAATAAGGAGGCCCGCGTGGCGAATTATGTTCTTGAATTAAAGCATGTTTCAAAATCCTTTCCCGGCGTTAAAGTCCTTAATGATGTTCATTTTGAGCTTAAACCAGGGGAAATCCATGCTCTTATGGGCGAAAACGGCGCGGGCAAATCTACCTTTATCAAGATTATAACCGGAGTACACCAGCCTAACAGCGGGGAAATTCTTATTGACGGTAAACCGGCGGAAATACGGACACCCCTGGATGCCCAGGCTTTGGGGATTGCGGCAATCTATCAGCATGTTACCTGCTTCCCCGATATTTCGGTGGCGGAAAATATTTTTATGGGCCATGAAAAAACAGTCCTCCCCCTTTAACCGGGTGGACTGGAAAACCATGAACCGGCAGGCCCAGGATCTGCTGGAACAACTGGATGCCAATTTTGACAGCCGTACCATCATGAGTTCCCTCTCGGTGGCCCAGCAGCAGATTGTGGAAATAGCCAAGGCCCTTTCATCCAACGCACGGATCATCATTATGGATGAACCCACTGCGCCCCTTTCCAACCGGGAAAGCGAAGATCTCTACCGTATTACCCAGGGACTTAGGGCAAAGGGCAATTCGGTTATTTTTATCTCCCACCGTTTTGAAGACATGTACCGCCTGGCAGACAGGGTTACGGTGCTTCGGGATGGCAACTATGTGAACACCTGGAATATTTCCGATGTGGACGATCATAAAATGGTGGTGGCCATGGTGGGCCGGGAAATTACCCAGTTTTTCCCCAAGCGGGATACCGTGCCGGGCGGGGAGATTTTCCGGGTCCAGGGCCTTTCCCGGACGGGGTATTTCCGGGATGTCAGTTTTACCCTGCGCCAGGGCGAGATCCTTGCCCTCACGGGACTTGTAGGGGCGGGGCGTACCGAAGTATGCGAGTCTATTTTTGGCATAACTTCCTACGATTCGGGGACCATCACCCTCAACGGAAAAGATCTGGATCACCCCCAGCCGGCGGAAGCCCTGGAAGAGGGTATCGGTTATCTGCCCGAGGACCGGCTTAAACAGGGGCTGGTGCTCCGCTGGGAGATCTCCAAGAACATCACCCTGTCGGCGCTGAAAAAATTTATCCGTTACGGCTGGGTTGACCGTAAACGGGAAAATGAAACTTCCCGGGATCTGTCGGAAAAACTCGGAGTCCGGACGCAAAGTGTTCACAACAAGGTGTCTACCCTTTCCGGGGGGAACCAACAAAAGGTTATTGTAGCAAAACTGCTTACCGCAGACATGAAGGTGATTATCCTGGACGAACCCACCAAGGGTGTAGATGTGGGGGCCAAGACGGCTATTTATTCTATTATGAATGATCTTGCCGCCGCCGGTTATGGGATAATCATGGTTTCTTCGGAACTGCCCGAAGTGCTGGGGATGAGCGATCGTGTGGTGGTCATGCGGGACGGCAGGACGGCGGCATCCTTTGAAACCAAAGGCGCCACCCAGGAACAGATTTTACAAGCGGCGATGCGGGAGTAGGTATGGATACGGGTAAACAGGTACGGAAAACGCCGTACAGCGAAAAATTCAGGGAACTGGGGCTGGTCTTTTTTATCATCCTCGTAAGTGCGATCATCCAGATGAGGAACCATGAATTCCTTACCCTGGGTAATCTTAACAATATTCTAACCAACACCGCCATCCTTAGTATCCTTTCGGTGGGGATGATGATGGTCCTCCTTACCGGCGGCATTGATCTTTCCATTGGGGCGGTTATTGCTTTTTCCGGAATGGTGACGGCCCTGACGGTCCGGGGTAATATGGCCATCCCGGTACCGGTACTCATTATTGAGGGAATTGTCACCGGTGCCATAGCGGGGCTGGCAACCGGTATACTGGTTGCCCGTTTTTCGATTCTTCCCATCATTGCCAGCCTGGGGCTTATGAATGTTATCCGGGGCTTAACCTATATAGTAAGCAAGGGACAATGGGTAAGCGCCTACCAGATGTCCGACAGTTTTAAGGCCCTGGCCACGGGTAAAATATTCGGGATCAATAACCTTATTGTTACCGCTCTCTTAATTTACCTACTCTTTTATTACTTTATCAATTTTACCCGGACCGGCCGGCGGATCTACGCCGTGGGTTCCAACCCCGAAGCCGCAGAGGTAATTGGCCTGCCGAAAAAGCGGATCATCACCCTGGTGTATGTACTTATGGGAGCTCTGGCAGGCCTTGCGGGAATACTCTGGGTAGCCAAGTTTGCTTCCGCCCAGGGGGACACTGCGGTGGGTTATGAAATGAATGTAATTGCCTCCTGTGTGCTGGGGGGCGTAAGCGTTTCAGGGGGCCGGGGTAAGATTTCCGGCCTTATCCTGGGGGTAATTCTCTTTGGCATTCTTGCCAACGCCCTGCCGCTGATAAACGTTTCCGCCTTTTGGCAGCAGGCTATTCAGGGTTTTGTCATTCTGGCGGCGATCATCAGCAATGTGCTGATCAAGCGGAACAACGACCGGCTTACCCTGCGTAAACGGGAGATATAGGAGTCTAGTATGAGCGGCAAAACCATTAGTATATCGGCGCCCTGGAACGGAAGAAAATTTTTCCTGCAATGGGAATGGCTGTTGGTGGCGATTTTTTTAGTTATCCATGTCATTAACAGTTTTATTTCTCCCTGGTATCTTAATGCCGATACCTTCCTCAGCGCCCCCATGAGTTTTTTGGACAAGGCCTTTATTGTCTTTCCCATGATGCTGGTGATTATCCTGGGGAACATCGATATTTCCGTGGCCTCCATCGTAGCCTTTACCTCGGTAATGATGGCGGTAATCTTCAATGCCGGAGTACCCATGCCGGCGGCAATTATAATTGCCCTCTTTATTGGAACGATCTGCGGGGGGATCAATGGACTGCTCCTGATCAAGTTTAAGGAACTTCCTGCCATGATCGTCACCTTGGCTACCATGACCATTTACCGGGGAATAGCCTATGTGATTCTGGAAGACCGGGCATCGGGGGGCTTTCCTTCGTGGTTTTCTTTTTTTGCCTGGGGTTATGTGGGACCCGTTCCGTTTATTCTCCTGGTTTTTGCCGTCACCGCGGTAATCTTTGGCATACTTCTCCACAAGACAGGATTTGGCCGCTGTGTTTACGGCATGGGAAGCAATCTTCTGGCCTGTAAATATTCGGGCGTTAAAACAGACAGGATACTGCTTGTTGTGGGGCTTCTTACCGGGTTGATGTCTGCGATATGTGCGGTTTTTTTAACATCCCGGATGGGAAGCACCCGGCCCAATGTAGCCCTGGGTTATGAACTCGATGTAATCGCCATGGTAGTCCTTGGCGGGGTCAGTACCTCCGGCGGGACAGGCCGCATTGCCGGCCCCCTCCTGGCGGTTTTTATTGTGGGCTTTCTTAATTATGGTTTGGGGCTTATCAATGTGTCCGCCCAGATTCTGCTGATTATTCTGGGACTTTTGCTGGTTCTTTCGGTACTGGTAATGAATCTGCGGACGAACAAGAGCGGAAAAAAATCCGTCGTATAGGCGGGTTTTATTATAAACGTTTTGTGAGGAGGAAAAGATGAAAGCAGTAAAGAACATACTGGTACTTTCAATGGTCATGATTGCGGTTCTGGCAGTCACGGGTTGTAACAGAGGCGGCGGCGGAGGCCAGGCAGCTTCCAGCAATACCCATGCCTTTGTATTCAAAAGTACCGGTAATCCCTACGGTGAACGGCAGATGAGCGGCTTTGAAGCGGGCATCAAAGAACAGGGCGGTACTGCCATACTCAGGGCCCCCGATCTGCCTACAGCAGAAGCCCAGATCCAGATGATCGAACAGCTTATCGCCCAGAAGGTTGCTTCAATTTGTATCGTAGGAAACGACTTTGATGCGCTCCAGCCGGTACTGACCAAGGCTATGGGCCAGGGGATCAAAATCTATTCCCTGGATTCTTCGGTAAATCCTGCCAGCCGCCTGACCCATGTTAATCAGGCTGACTCGGAAAAGATCGGCGTTACCCTGGTGGAAGCGGCCAATGATTTGGCCGGAGGCAGCGGAGAAATTGCAATCCTTTCCGCCACCAGCCAGGCATCGAACCAGAACCTCTGGATCGACTACATGAAAAAAGAACTGGCCAAACCCCAGTATGCTAACCTGAATCTGGTAAAAGTTGCCTACGGGGACGACCTGCGGGATAAATCGGTATCAGAAACAGAAGCATTGCTTTTAAGTTATCCTAATCTTAAAGTAATTATCGCGCCCACCACCGTAGGTATTGCGGCGGCCGGCAAGGTAATCAGCGACCGGGGACTTATCGGCAAGGTAATGATCACCGGCCTGGGGCTCCCCTCAGAAATGGCCGAGTATATTACCAGCGGCGCCTGCCCCTATATGTACCTGTGGAACCCCATTGATGTAGGTTACCTGGGATCCTATGTGGCCACAGCTCTTACCGGCGGCAAGATCACCGGTGCGGCAGGAGACAGCTTTAGCGCCGGACGGCTTGGAAACTATACCATTACTGCCGCTCCCGACGGCGGTACCGAAGTGCTTCTTGGGCCTCCCTTTAAGTTTGAGCCTTCCAATATCAATGATTGGAAATCGGTTTATTAAAAATCGCTAAGCGGAGGGTGGAGCTTTTAGCTTCACCCTTCAATGAGGAGCTAAGGAAAATATGAGTCTTACTGAATTAAGCGCTATTTCTCGGCTCTACGGCGCCGACCCGGATTATGTAATTGCCGGGGGCGGCAATACTTCGTTTAAAGATGATACCACTCCGGTTTCCAAAGGAACCCCGGGTTCCAAAGGAACCCTGTGGATTAAAGGGTCCGGCGTTTCCCTGGGGGAGATAACTCCCGAAGGTTTTGTTGCCATGGACCGGGGAAAGCTTGCCGCCATCTGGCAGCTTTCCGCTTCAACAGCCGGGACTCCCGCGGAACGGGAAGCGGCGGTGCTGGCGGAAATGCTGGCCGCCCGAAAGCCCGGGGAAGAACACAAGCGGCCCAGCGTGGAAACCCTGCTCCACGATCTTTTGCCCTTTGCCTATGTGGTACACACCCATCCGTCTTTGGTGAACGGCCTTGGCTGTTCCCGGGATGGTGAACAAAGCGTTCGGAAACTCTTTGGCGAAGAAGCGGTATGGATCCCCATTTCCGATCCGGGTTTTGTGCTGGCCGCTTTGGTAAAGGAAACCTTTGCCAAAGGGGGATTTTTTGACGGTCCCGCAAAGAAATCTGTCTTTTTCTTTTTGCAGAACCACGGTATTTTTGTGGGGGCAAATACCACCGATGAAATAAAATCCCTCTACCGTACAATTATGGACACCATTGGCAGAAACATAAAACGGTTTCCCGACTTTGGCGGCGCTCTACACGGCAATGTCTCTGACATTGCCGCCGGTACTGACGCGCTTCCCGGTCTGGCAGAAGCGGCTGCGGAACTGCAAAAAATTTCCGGCGGTGCTGTTGTTTTTGCCCGGAACAATGAATTTGCCCGGCTTGTGGAAAGCCGTGCCGCTTTTGCCCCGGTATCTTCAGCGTTTACGCCGGATCATATTGTATATGCAGGAAGTGATCCTCTGTTCATTGAAAAGGGAGAAAATAGAGAAAAGGCCTGGAAGGCCCATACGGAACGGACTGGCCGGCCGCCCAAGATAGCCGCTTTGCAGGGGCTGGGAATTTTTGGCCTGGGGGCTTCGGAAAAAAACGCCGCCCTGGCAGTGGAACTCTTTACCGATGCGGTAAAGGTAGCCGTTTATGCGGAAAGTTTCGGCGGCCCCCGTTTTATGACACCGGAAAAAATAGCCTTTATCAACAACTGGGAAGCAGAACAATACCGGGCAAAACAGGTAAGATGACAGGCGGTATATTCTGCCTGACAATAAGGAGAAAAGAACGATGAAAACAGGAATAAGCGCTGGTAAGGTTGGACAAGCCTATGAAATTGCAAAAGAAGTATATGCCAAATTCGGCGTTTCAAGCGACAAGGCAATAAAGGAAGCCCTTGCCCTGCCGATATCAATACACTGCTGGCAGGGGGACGATGTAACGGGGTTTGAAAATTCGGGCCCTCTTTCGGGCGGTATTCTTGCCACGGGAAATTATCCCGGCAGAGCCCGCAACGGAGACGAACTCCGTTCCGATGCGGAATTTGCTTTTTCCCTGGTACCCGGTAAAAAACGCTTTAGCCTCCATTCGTTTTATGCCGAAACCGGCGGTAAAAAAGTAAGCCGGGATCAACTGGAACCGGAACATTTTGCCAAATGGATGGCCTGGTCCAAAAAGAAAAAAATCCCCCTGGATTTTAACCCCTCTTTCTTTTCCCATCCCATGGCCGATTCGGGATATACCCTTTCCAGCGCCGATCCGAAGATTCGCAAATTTTGGATAAATCATTCCAAGTCATGCAGACGCATATGCTCTGCTTTTGGGGTTAACCAGGGAAGCCCTGCGGTAGACAATATTTGGATACCCGATGGATCCAAAGACTATCCGGCGGACAGACTTTCGCCCCGTCAGCGGCTCCAGGACGCTTTGGACGAAATCCTTGCGGAAAAACTTCCTGCCGGGACAATTACCGATGCAGTGGAAAGTAAACTTTTTGGTATCGGCAGTGAAGCCAATGTCGTAGGTTCCCATGAATTTTACATGGGTTATGCGGTAAAAAAACAAATTAAACTTTGTCTGGATATGGGGCACTTCCATCCTACCGAAACCATCGCCGACAAGATCAGCGCCATGCTGCTTTTTGTGCCGGGTCTTCTTATTCACTTTAGCCGGGGCCTGCGCTGGGATTCGGATCATGTAGTCACTTTCTCCGATGAAATGCGGGATGTCTGCCGGGAAATCAAACGGGCCGGAGCAGCTAACAAAATTGACTTTGCCCTGGATTACTTTGATGCTTCGATTAACCGCATTGCTGCCTGGACCATAGGAGGGCGGAGCCTCCGCAAGGGCCTCTTGGAAGCGTACCTGGAACCAACCAGGCTTATTGTGGATGCGGAAAAACGGGGAAAAAACCACGAACGGCTGGCACTGATGGAAGAATGTAAAACCCTGCCTTTCTCTGCGGTGTGGGACAAACTGTGCCTTGATGCAAAAGTCCCGATTAGTACCGAGTGGCTTGGCAATGTGGGCGACTACGAAGCGAAGGTATTAAGTAAACGAAAGTAAAACTAACTCCGCGGCGGCTTTGCGGGACGATGGGTTATACCCCTGCGGCCTGGACGCGGGGGTATAGCATGAAACTTATTCGTCCCTACAGCGGGTAAAATCCGCCCATTTTCCCTCTCAATTACCGTTTATGTGGACTATGAACAGAAAAACGAGGTATAGTGCGATAAAGCGGAGGGTATGGTGGCTGGCGGGCAGTTTTTTGTCGATGAAAGCGGAGATTTGATCTTTTTCAATAAGCGAGGCAAACCGGTACATTTGGGAGAAAATGGGACTTCCCGTTTTTTCTTGATTGGGACGGCCCGGATTGATGAGGATTTAGGCAGTGTCGCGGAACAGTTTAACCAATTGAAAAATGACCTTTTGAATAACCCCTTTTGTAAGCATATCCCGTCAATGCAGGAAACCAAGGTCGAGTTCCATGCCAAAAATGACTGCAGCATCGTTAAGAATGAGGTTTTTAAATTGCTCCGAGGGTTGAATGCAGAAGTCCAGGTGGTTGTCCGCAGGAAGGAAATGATACTGGATCAGGCCATGAAAACCTATAAATTGACGGGAACAAAGCGGATGATCAATGAAAAAGAGCTTTACCATAATATGATAATCCGGCTGTTCCGTAATTTGCCCGATTCCCAGGACTGTTCCATGGTGTTTTCTGAACGAGGAAAGACCTTTAGCGATAACTCATTGGCAGAAGCCTTGGGGAAGGCTCGAAATTTAGGGGTAAGTGGGCAGACGGCTCAAACGATTATCAGGAAAATGTCCTCTAAGGAAAATATAGGACTGCAAATTGTTGACTACTTCCTTTGGACGATTTTGCAGATGTATGAACATGATAATTATGACTATTTTGGCCTGCTAAAAGATAAATACAAGCTGATTATGGATGTTGACGACCTAAGAACCAGTGAAATTGGAGTGCTTTATGGTGAAAAGAATGAAATTAGCCTGGATAAAATAAAAATGAGAAAGTAAGTTCAGGATGGTGAGGCGAACCTGACCCCCGAAGCACCGTCAAAAGGGACGATATTTTCCTTTCTCACTATAGAATTTAGGGCTTTGAGCGAAAAAAGTCAAGCGACGGCGACAATACGGAGACAGAGGGATACCGAGTGGCTTGGCAATGTGGGTGACTACGAAGCGAAGGTATTAAGCAAACGAAAGTAAAACTAACGCCGGATGCTGTCCAGTATTTCCATCACTGTTATGATGTCATGGTGGGGCATTTCCGGGCACTCCACAGCGCCGGCTTCAATAGCCTTTCTGCACGATTCAACCTGGTACTCAAAGCCGGTTAGCTGGGGCGGTGTCTCAACAGACGTTAGGAGTTTGTCGTCTGTGTCGTAGACCCTGATTCCCTGGCAGTTATTGATATTGAGGAATTCAATATAACCCTTATCGCCAAAAATGAAACCGCGCCGGTCGCTCCGATAGGTCATGCCAAAATGGAGGAATGCGGCTTTTCCATCGTTGTAGGTAAACGTAACATTGCCCATGGCATCTACGCCGCCTGGATAGGGAAAAATTGAGCTTTCAATTTTTTGTATTTTATCGCCAAAATGCATTAGGGCAAAGTTGACCGGGTATACCCCAATGTCTAACAAAGCGCCGCCGCCCAATTCTTTGCTCGAGAGCCGTTCTATGGTATGAACCGGATAAGCCAAGTTTGCCGAAAGCGCACGGACTTGACCGATTTTGCCTTCGCTTATAATTCTGTCAAGGGTTTTTCGCATGGGCATATAACGGGTCCAAATGGCCTCTGCCACAAGAAGCTTTTTTTCTTTTCCCAGGGCTATTACTTCCCGTGCCTCCGCTGCGTTAAGCGTAAAGGCTTTTTCGCAAAGAACATTTTTTCCGTGTAACAACGCCGCCTTCATTTGTTCCGCATGATGCGCTATAGTCGTGGCAATGTAAATAAGATCGATATCCGCATCCGCGTACAATTCTTCATAAGAACCATAGGCGCGGCTTATGTTGTATTTTTCTGCAAATGCCTTTGCCCTGGATACATCCCTGGCCGCCACCGCTTTGGCGTTAACGTTTTTCATCATAGTAAGCGTGGCTGCCATCATGTTGGCAATGTTTCCCGCGCCCAGAATACCTACATTCATGTCCCCTCCGATGAAGTAAGAAAGTAACGAAAAAGCTTTGCTTTTTCGAATACATTGACTTGAGCGATAACGAAAGTCAATGTAATACTTTGACTTGAGCGATAGCGAAAGTCAATGTAACATAACCTGACCGCCGGTAACCGGCACCGCCTGGCCTGTCTCGTATTCCTGTTCTACAATGTAATAGATAGCCCGCATCACATCGGGGCCTTCGCAGCCCCGTTTCATGGGGACCCTTCCTTCGTAGTAGGCTTTAACATCGGCAATGGTCCGGGCGCCGGCGACTTTTCCAGCCTGCAGGTACTGTACAAAAAGGCCTTTTTCCGGGTCCGACCAGAGGGGGCCGTCGAAGAAATTTCCCGGGCAGATTGAATTGACCTTGATGTTGTAGTCTATCAATTCCAGGGCAAAACTTGCGGTAAGCCCCACGCTGCCGAATTTGCTTCCCGCATAGGCGCCGTTTTTGTTAGACCCTTCCAGGCCCGACTTGGAGTTGATCTGTATAATGTCGGTTTTCCAGACCGGCGAGGTAAGGTACTGGAGCCGGAGCAGGCGGCTGGCAAACTTGGTAACGATAAAGTAACCGGTATAGTTTACATCGGTGGTAAACTTAAACGATTTAAGTTCCTGTTCCAAAACGCTGCCTGCCTGGAGTACTCCGGCGTTACTTACGCAAAGGTCCAGCCCTCCCGCTTCACGGGCAATGGCAGCAAAAAGGGCTTCCGCCGATTCTTCGCTGGTTACATCTGCCTTTACGGCAATGGCAGCGGTTCTTCCCTGTGCGGCATTGATTTTTTTTGCCAGCGCTTCTGCCCCGTTTAGGTTAAGGTCTGCAATAAAAACCAGGGCTCCCGAAGAAGCCAGTCCCAGGCTGATTTGTTCGCCGAAACCCTGGGCGCCTCCGGTAACCACCGCCACCCGGTTTTTTACCACATCGGAACGGCCCGCGGAACCTAGTTTTTTGACGGTATCCGCCGGGGGAAGGGTTTCTTCTATAAAAGAATCGTCGGCGGTCTCCCGGCGTTTGCGGGCCGCATCAATATCCCGGTCGATCCAGAACAAACCCAGGGTTTCACCGCCCCGTTTAAGGAGAATAGCGGATGGATGTTTTTTTACCGGTCTACCCTGGTCTGCGGCAGAAGGGGAAATTTCAAACTCCCAGGCGGCATAGGCTTCGCTTAAAGCTTTGGCGGCGGCTGTTTCATTAAAACTCATTGTTCCCGTATCATCTTTGCGGTAAGCCGATTCCAGGTCTATGGTCAGGGCATTTTTGGGAACCGCAGTTTTATCAACAGCGGCCAGGACGAAACGGGGGGCATTTGCGGCATTAAGACAAAGGCCGCGGACTAAAGGCGCTAAAACAGTAATCATGTTCACTAACTCCTGCGAAGCTTTTCTATACAAGCCGGAACCGATTCTTCCGGATGTTTTAAATCCAGGGATTTTCCGGCCTGTGCATATAATATAATTCTTTCCTGCAGGGAAAGCAAAGCCAGGGGATTGGCGGGAGAAAAAAGCCCCCATTTGCTGTCCACCGAGGCAAAGCGTTCATGGGCAATAAGCGCCCAGGTGGTGTCCAAAAGGTGCCGGCAGCCGGGGCTAAGTACTTCCGGGCAGTTAAAGGACTGGCGGCTTGAATTGATGTCTACGCCGGAAATTTCCATAAAACCGCCCTCGGTACACAGTTTTTGTATCCGCTTTATTTGGGCGGCCGTATTGCGCGGAGGCATATAGGTTACCGCACGGTACCCAATCCGCCGCAGTTCATCAAACAGTTCGGGAAGAAAGTCGTCCTCAAACTTTTCCGCCTTTTTATCTCCCGTGGGCGATTCCCCCACATCTCCCAAATAGGCATAGGCAGGAATGGCGTTTATGGAAAGGGCAAAATCTACCGCAGTTTTGGCGGGGATACATTCGTCTTCGCCGGGCTGAATAAAAAACCGGGGCAGAAGGCCCGTCTTAAGAATACCAAGCAAATCGTAAAGGTAATGGGGATTGGCTGGATCGGAAAGCAGCTGTTCCTGCTTTGGCCCGTTTGTTATGCCGAGTTTCTTTTTGAGATCTTCCGCCAGGCGCGGCCCCTTGCCGCAGTGTTCAATAATTTTTTCCGCCGCCGCCGCCATAAGGTGCCGCTCGGTAATTTCGCCGCCCCGTTCATATTGAGATTTTTGTATCACGCCGGAATCAAAATCAACAGCCCCAAAGCCCGCATCCGTAAGAATGGTATTGGCTTTTTTTATCATGATCCGGCTTCGTTTTAGGCGGTTTTTCCGGATTGGCTCAAGGAAGGCGGCGGTTTTTTCCAGCGCCGTTGAAGGCACTCCCTGGATTGTCATATACACAGAACCTTCCGAATCGGGATTGTTGATTTTACGGTCTGCGAAGGGGCCGGGTTTTCCGTCTGCCCCGTTTTTAAAACTAACCCGGATTTCAAGGCCAGAACACCCTCCCATACCCAATACGGCAGCGGCGGCGATCATCTCGGGGGCGGCGGCCAGGGAGTCGTGGTCCACCGAACCCGCTGCCTCAAGGCCCGCTTCCCGGGCCTTGAGCGCGGCCATAGCCGGAGTATAGGGGCTAAAGCTGTAGATTGTGTGGATGTGGTTGTTAATTTCGCCGCCGCCCGCTTTGCCGGTTAAGTCCGGCAAAGTCTTTTGGGCACTCCAGTTACGGAGTGCGGCAAGGCGTTCTTCCGGTGTTATATCGGGATTGTTGATCGTTATTAGCGGGTTATCCATATGCGGCAGTATACCATAAAGAAGAGGAAAAAACCTATAGGGCGGGCAGGACATTTCAAGTAAATCATTCCTCTGTTTCACTCCCGTTTTTTTGTTTTTTTCTTTCTAACAGTCCTTCCTGGCTATAACTAAAAAATCCATTCATAGAAAAAATAAGGTGATCCAAAAAGGCAATGCCCAGTATATCCGCAGCGGCTTTTAGTCTTCGGGTAATATCGTTGTCCTGTTCCGATGGTTTTAAATTGCCGGAAGGGTGGTTATGGGCTACGCAGACGGCGCTGGCTCGGTCCTGGAGCGGATCGGAAAAAACTTCCCGGGGGTGAACAATGGTTTTGTTCACCAGTCCCAGGGTTACCACCCGGACGGCCAGAACCTCGTGGGCGCCGTTCATGGAAATAGAGAGGAACCGCTCCTGCCGCCGGTCTGCATAGTGCCGCACCAGATCGTATATATTACCGGGGGTTTTTATCCGGTTTGTTCCCAGTCCCCAGCGGCGGCGGCCCAGCTCCAGCATTGCCGCCACGGCAGAGGCCTTTGACTGGCCAAGGCCCGTTATTTCCAGCAATTCCTTTATGGAAGGAATATCTCTGGCGGTATCCAGCTTGTTAAGCAGTTCTTCCGCCAAAAGCGCAACGTTTTTTCCCTTAATGCCCGTATTAAGGAGTATAGAGAGCAGGTCCCTGTCAGAAAGGGCGCCGGGTCCTTCCCGGAGCAGCCGTTCACGGGGCCGCTCTTCTCTGGGAAGGGAAAGAGGCCCCGTCTTGCGGTAAAGACCAAAACGCTTTGGATCTGCCCCGTACTCCAGGGGCGAAACATGAAAGTCGGCTATCATACCCTATATAGGGCAATAGTACGTCTGGTGCTTTAATCAAAGGCGATTATTACTGTATATTTTCTTTTTTTTTGCTATACTTACCGTATGGCAGCGACCAACGCCGCCAGCCGGCTTGGTACAGAGCCGGTTGGACGGCTTTTACTTAAATTTTCTATTCCCGCCATCACCGGTATGGTGGTTAATGCCCTCTATAATGTGGTGGACCGTATCTGGGTGGGCCGGGGGGTGGACGAAATAGCCCTGGGAGGCCTTTCCCTAGTTATGCCGCTGGTAACGGTTTCCATGGCCTTTGCCATGCTCTTTGGCGTGGGGGCGGCAAACCTTATTTCTATGCGCCTGGGTCAGGGCCGCAAGGCAGAAGCAGAAAATGCCCTGAACCACTGTTTTTTTCTTTTGATTGTTTTTGCCATTGTACTTATGGTTCTGGAACTTATTTTTCTGGACCCAATCCTTTCCCTTATGGGGGCAGAAAAAGGAAGCGCCGCCCTGGGGTATGCCCGCAATTATTACCGGATCATCCTCTACGGTAATCCCTTTTTTCTGGTTGGTTTTGGCCTTTCCCACTGTACCCGGGCACAGGGTTTTCCCACCATCACCATGATAAGCATGTTTATCGGCGCGGGACTTAACATGATCCTGGACCCAATCTTTATCATCGTCTTTGGCTGGGGGGTAGAAGGGGCCGCCTGGGCGACGATTATTTCCCAGCTGGTTGCGGCGGTTTGGATTTTGTCGTTTAGCCTTGGAAAAAAAGCGGTTATCCATTTACGGCTCCACTCGTTCCGGCCTTCCGGACGGATTATGCTGGATATTATGACCTTTGGTTCGTCCCAATTTTTGCTCCAGTTTGTCATGTCGTCGGTGCAGCTTCTTTTTAACATGAGCATGGGCTGGTACGGCGCTTCCGTCCTGGGCAGTGGAGGAGGGGACATCGCCCTTTCGGGACTTAACATCAATATGTCCATCGTCATGCTGATTATTATGCCGATCTTCGGGATTAACCAGGGGGCCCAGCCTATCCTGGGTTACAACTATGGGGCAAAACAGTTTGACCGGGTACGCAAGGCCTTTCTCCTGGCCATCGCCGGGGCCACGGTTATTTGTCTTCTGGGTTTTGTCCTGGCGGAGCTGTTCCCCCATTTCCTTATAAAACTTTTTGCTCCCGATGGCAGCGCCGGGTTGCTGCGTTTTGCTCCCCATGCCATGCGGATAATGATGATTACCCTGCCCTTAAACGGTTTTACCATTGTGGCCACCAACTTCTTTGTTGTTACCGGGCGGCCCAAGGCGTCGATCTTTCTTTCCATGCTGCGTCAGTTTATTGCCCTTATTCCCTGTCTTTTGATCTTTGGAAAAATTTGGGGCCTCTGGGGTGTGATAGCCGCTACTCCCGTGGCAGATGGTTTTGCTTTTATCTGTACGGGGATTATGATTCTTATGGAATTGAAGAAGCTTAAGGATGATCACGCAGCGGAAACCGGCGCTGCAGAGCCGGGGCGTATTGGCGGGAATACCGGGTATGATTCGCTGTAGTGTCGTAAGAAGCAGCTGCACCTTACTGCTGTTTTTGCTCCTCCTTGTTCTGCCTTTCCCGGCCTTTGCCGATGAATACAACGAAATTGCCGGATCGGGTTTTTTTATTGACAGCGTACCTTCGGGAGCAAAAGTTTTTATCGAC
This sequence comes from Spirochaetia bacterium, assembly GCA_025997795.1. GTDB lineage: Bacteria > Spirochaetota > Spirochaetia > Treponematales > Breznakiellaceae > BNVB01. Next base: position 16,179 of record BNVB01000043.1, read on the forward strand.
GGCGTTGAACGGGGTACCACTCCCTATAGCGTTCCTTCGGTTAGGACCGGCGAGTATAACATACGGGTAAGCAAAGAAGGGTATGTGGACCGCCGCTTTAAGGTGGTGGTCCGCCGGAACAGCCGGGTAGAAATAACGGTGGATCTGGAAGAAACCAGGGGCCAGCTGCTCTTGGAAATCAGCCGGGATCCCGCCGCTCCGGCCTCCCTCCCTTTTGAACCCGAGATAATCGCCGATGGTACCCGGATATATGAAACCAGGGTAAAACTTCCTGTGGGGCGGCGAAACATTACCGTTACCGCCTTTGGCTGGGAAACGTTGAACCAAAATGTGTATATCGGCGAAGGTTCTGTTCAAACACTGCAGTTTATTATGAAGAGCGCGGTCTTTACCCTTAGCGGAGCGGGCATACGAAAGAAGCGTTTTAACCCCCGAAGCGCCGGGGCTTTGGGAAGCGCCGACCTTAGTTTTGAAGTAAACGGCCCCGGCCGGGGGCTTTTGGAAGTGCTGGATCAGCGGGGCAGGGTGGTTTATTCCCAGGCCCTGGGACCGTTCCTAACCCGGTCCCAGCGGGCGGCCTGGAACGGTTCCGGCGGCTCCGGCGGCTCCGAAGGTGCCGAAGGTGCCGGCGGCTCCGAAGGTGCCGAAGGGAATTCGTCAGTTCCCGTTCCTGACGGTATGTATACCGTCAGGATCAGCGCCTGGGGCGATAACCCTGATCCGGTCACTGTTGCTGCCAGCACTGCTAACAGCAGTGCTGCCAGTGCTGTTAGCACCGGTACTAACGGCGAAACTCAACGGCGCCAGGCGGAATTTGCCGTGCTGGTGGATTCTTCTATAGAAATACGGCCCCTTACCCTGTCTGCTGTTTCGCCGGGGCTGTTCTTTGCTCCATCGCCGGAGGTCCTGCCCGCTTTTTCCTACCAGATAGAAGGAATGCTTTTGGCGGGTAAACCCCTTATGAAGGAAGCCTGGGAAAGCCTTCCCTATGCGGCAGGTATCCGCTTTTCTTTTATGGATAATCTGGAAGCCGCCCTGGCCTTTAACTCAAGTCCGGGTTTTAAGGGTTCCAAAGGAAACCGGGGTTCCTTTGGAAACCGGGGTTCCTCTTTAGAGGACAGCCGGGGCGCCGCCGAATGGGGTATTGGCGGATCCCTTAAGTGGGTATTCCGCAAACCCAATTCCGGAGGGACTTTGGGCGGCCTGGGTATGGCGGCGGAACTGGCCTATGGCTGGTACACTAGCGGTCCCTACAGTCCCTTTGGCATGGGCGCAGGACCTGCCCTCCGCCTTCCCCTGTCGTACCGGCTCCGTGATACGGAAGGCGGAAAAAAATTGCCTTCACTGGATCTGTTTCTTTCTCCCCTGGTTTTATGGGCCGGCGAAGGATCTTACCCCAAGAGCGCTATTCCCCGTTTTGGCATTGAAGGCGGGGCGCTCCTGGTTTACCGCAGTATAAGCGCCGGTCTTTCCCTTCGCTGGGATTATGCGCCGGGAACGGAAACCGGTTCAACCATAAGCGGTTCGGGCCCGGTGGTATCGGCGCTGGAATTTAAATTCTTCCCCTCCAATTTTGTTATTTCCCTCTTGGGCGGTTTTTGGCACTGGAAAGATACAACAGGCGGCTTTTTTGGCGCCGGTTTTGGCATTATCTATTAGGTGTGACAACGGGGTTTTTGTAGTATACTTATAGTTATGAATTCTATTTGCCTGCATGACGGTACGGTACTTACCGGTTTTGCCATGATGGAACACTGTTCCGTTTTGGTGGAAGACGGAACCATTGCGGATGTTTTTTCCCAGCGGCGTTTTGAACAAAAGCACTTTGGTCCGGGGGTACAGGTTATTGATACCGGCGGCGCCTACATCAGCCCCGGTTTTATTGACACCCATATCCATGGCTTTGGCGGTTATGGTACCGATGACGCAGTGTATCCCGAAGCGGCTTCTTCCAAAGATGCAGCGGAATCGATGATCGAGATGTCCCGGCTTTTGGTTCAGTACGGGGTTACGGCTTTTAACCCTACCCTGTACCCCGCGCCGGGGGATGTCCTGGTTAAGGCGGTGGCCGCTGTATCCGCCGCCATGGGCAAAGAAAGCGGTGCCCGGATCATGGGTTTCCACCTGGAGGGGCCCTTTATTTCGCCCAATAAATTGGGAGTCCAGCGGCCGGAAACGGTAAGCCCCGTGGATCTGACGTATATGGAAAAACTGTGGGAAAGCTCCGGGGGGCATATTGTTAACATGACCGTGGCCCCGGAAGTCAAAAATATGCGGGATCTGGCCCTCTACTGTATCAAAAAGGGCATTGTACTCCAGGCGGGCCATACCGATGCCATCTATGAAAATATGGTAGAAGGAATGCAGGCGGGCATACTGCACGCAACCCACCTGTTTAACGCCATGAGCCGCCTGGATCACCGTAACCCCAATGCAGTGGGGGCCGTATTGATCCACCCGGAAATGTCCTGCGAGATTATCGCCGACGGCGCCCATGTTCACCCGGATCTGTTTAAACTGCTCCAGCGGGATAAACCCATTGATAAAATTGTCCTTGTTACCGACGGTCTTAAACCCACCGCCCAGGACCAGGGACCCGCTGGATCCCGAGGCCCCTTCTTTGCCAACGGCGAAGAAGTGGTCTTCCACAACGGCCTTTTTCACCGTAAAATGGACGATGTAATTGCCGGTTCGGGACTTACCATGATCCGGGGTATCCGGAATATGGTAAACTTTGGTTTTAGCCTGGAGGATGCGGTAAAAACCGCCAGTTCCAACCCTGCCCAGGTAATGCGTTATTACCACAAGGGGTCAATAGTCCCCGGTATGGACGCGGACCTTACCGTATTTGACCGGGACTTTACCATCCGGGCTGTTTTGGCCGGGGGCGAATTAAAATACCGGAATCTGTAGGAGTGTATAATGCGTTTAGTTATTCACGAAGATTATGAAAAAGTCAGCCGCTGGACCGCCGCATATATAGCGGAGCGGATAAACACTCATAAAGGCAAACCTTTTGTGCTGGGGCTTCCCACCGGGTCCAGCCCGCTGGGAACCTACAAGGAATTGATACAACTCCACAAAGCGGGAAAACTTTCCTTTGCCAATGTTATTACCTTTAACATGGATGAATATGCAGGTCTCCCGGCGGATCATGAACAGAGTTACCACCGGTTTATGTGGGATAATCTTTTTTCCCATATTGATATTGACAAAAAAAACGTCCATATCCTTAACGGTATGGCAAAGGACCTAAAAGCGGAATGTGCGGCCTACGAAGAGGCCATAAGCGCCGCGGGCGGCATTGACCTTTTTCTGGGGGGCGCCGGGGCCGACGGCCACCTGGCTTTTAATGAACCCGGTTCTTCCCTGGTTTCCCGTACCAGGGTAAAAACCCTTACCCATGATACCCGTATTGCCAATGCCCGGTTCTTTGGCGGCGACCCGGTAAAGGTACCCGGTACCGCCCTTACCGTGGGGGTCGGTACGGTGATGAGCGCCCGGGAGGTGGTGATCATCGTAACAGGGCATACCAAAGCCCGGGCCCTCCGGGATGCGGTAGAAGGGGGGGTAAATCATATGTGTACCCTGTCCTGTATCCAGATGCACCAGCATGCAATTATCGTCTGCGACGAGACGGCCACCGACGAGCTTAAGGTGGGGACTGTCCGGTATTTTAAGGGAATAGAAGGCCCAGGTTGCAGCTGACTACAAGCGGCCGGTAACCAGTTGACGGTTAGGGGTTTTTTGCCGTTATAATGAATGTATATGGGGTTTTTTGATAATATTGTTGATCTTTTTTCCGGCGGGAACGATCCCGAGGCGGCAAAAAAGAAACGGCTGCGGCAAACAGTCAAGGATCTCTCGCAAAGCAAATACGGCAAATTTTACCGTGTTAAAACCGAAGAACTGGAACCGGCATTTGCCAAGTTTTTCTGGGATATCTACAAGGTTGCCGCCTCTGCCCAGGTGTTTCTCCAAAATGCCGCCAAATCGGAACAGCTTAAGCAGATTACCGTAGAAGCTTTTTTGGATAAGGATCTGAAGGCACTTAAAGACAAGCTTAACGCCGCCGCTATCCAGGAAAAGGCCGGTACCGCCGTGGTAAAAGATCTGGCAGAAAAGGTTAAGCGGGATCTTTCGTCCTTTGTGGCGGCCTTTGACAATACCCGGGTTAACGGCATTGACAATTGTTACAGCACCATCATAGCCCTGGCAGACTTTGTCTGTTTTGATTTTTTCTTTCTGTTAAAAAAATTCGATGCGAATATCAGCGAACGGAGTTTTAACTACAAACCAATGTTTCAGCCTGTTAAGGCTTCCGAATTGGCAGAAGAGCTAAAGGACTTTATGGAATACTCCGCGGCGGTAGAGCAGGACCGGGACTGGAAGGCCGCTTTGGAGGTGCTAAAAACCTACAAAGAAGGAATGGATGTGGTAAACCCCGATCACTGGAACAAGGTGATCCGGCTTTTAAAGGATGTAAGCCGCACCCGGATTTTTGAGCTTATTATTCAGCATATTACCAAGGACCCCCTTTGGCAGTCTGTTCCCAAACTGCGGGATGAACGGGTAGCCGATGCGATATTGGACGCCAAAAAGACCGAAATAGAAGGGGCGCTTAATAAGATACAGAATGATAAACGAAGCGCCCAGATTGATCAGTTAGCCAAGGCGGTTTTTGGCTCCGCCGATGTAGACCGGCTGACCAACTATACCAGCAAGGCCGGTGAAGTTTTTTACAAGAAGGACTTTGACGGTTTTACCAAGGCCACAGGAACCAATTACCTTAAGGCCTATCTTTTGGATTTTTTTAAAAAAGAAATCCGGGAACTCTGCGATATTCTCCTTATCCGCGGCCAGTGGTCTACCAATGTGCTTTCCCAGCCCATGTCCGACGCATACCATGAAATGATGAGTTTTTCGGATAAACTAACTGCCTTTGACGATTCCCTGGGGGAAAAGGGCGAACATGGTTCACGGCTTAAACAGGCCATGCTAAAGGTAGACCGGGACAGAGGCCAGGGCAAGTATATAAGGATTATCCTTAGAACGGTAAATAACCAGGCCCAGGGCATGATCAACACCGCATCTGCCCACCTTATTACCATAGGGCGGTCTTTTAAAAGCCTCCTGGAGGATATGCAGAAAAAACCCGCGGAAATTATTCTTAACTGGCGGGAACTTGAATCGGCCTCGGAAGAACCCCTGGCCAAACGTATCGCCGATGATTACAAGAAAATGTACTACTTTGTCCAGTTATTGCAGTTTTTTACCGGCCCCGTGGAAGAGGAAATTCAAACATAGTCTGTGTTGTCCCAAGGCGCTTATAAGCTTGATTACAGGCCCTTTGAATTACCGGCCTTTGAAAGTATCTCCGGGTTTTCTGCTGCATAATTCAGTACATCGGCCATAATGCTGGTATAGCCTTTCCCTAGGGCTTTGTATTTTGCCAGGCAATCAGGAATAAGTCTCAGGGTTACTACCTGTCTTTTTTTCTGCCTATTGCGCTCAGCGGCCAGGTGGGCAAATTCTTTCAGAGCCGTTGGGGAAAGCTCCGGCACGGCCTCAAGGTTTATCGGATATTTCGCGGCTGCTCGTATCCGCTTTAGTACTTCCTTAGGCGCGGACTTAAATCCGATTTGTCCAGCCTTCCTTGTCGATTTGGTAATAACCATTGTATGACCTCCGTTCTTTTTTGGTAGCAACACGAGCGGTTATTATTCGTTTTGTATTGCTCCTTTCGGTATATACTACAAAAAGCG
>BNVB01000044.1 GCA_025997795.1 Spirochaetia bacterium
CATTTCGCCCCGGGCAAAAATGAAGGCCCAGGAGAGGGACATAAACTGGCAGACTCTGCGGGGTTCCGGCCCCGGGGGGATGATCGTGGAAAAGGATATGCCCGATTCAGACGGACAATCCGGCGTAAGGGCTACCCCCCTGGCAGTAAAAACAGCATCCCTTACCGGGGTGGATCTGGCGGGTATTACCGGAACCGGTTCCCACGGCAAAATTACCCGGCAGGATGTCCGGTCTGCCGGCACAGGGTTTAACCGACCGGGGTCCGAACGGAAGATTATCCCCATGCGGGGTATGCGAAAGATTATTGCCGAACGGATGAAGTTAAGCCAGAACGAAAATGCTCAAACCTGCCACCGTATATCGGTACGCATGGATGAGGCGGTACGAGTGCGGGCAGCGCTGGAAAAGACGGTAAGTTACAACGACCTTATTGCCCTGGCGGCGGTGCGGGCCCTGGTGGATTTTCCCGCGGTCAATGCCGAACTTACCCCCGAAGGGATTTGGCAGAAGGATTTTGTAAACCTGGGAGTGGCGGTGGCGGTGGATGACGGCCTTATTGTGCCGGTGGTAAAAAACGCCGATATGCTTTCCCTGGGGGATCTGGGTGCTGCCATCAAAGACCTGGCGGAAAAAGCCCGTACAGGCGCCCTGGGACCAGACGACTATAGCGGCGGAACCTTTACCATTTCCAACCTGGGAATGTTTGGCCTGGAAGAATTTGTGGCCATTATCAATCCGCCCGAAGCGGGAATCCTTGCGGCGGGAAAAATTGAAGACACCCCCGTGGCGGTGGAATTAGGCGGCGGGAAAAAAGCCGTAGAAATTCACCCGGTAATGAAACTTACCCTAAGTTACGATCACCGGGTGGTGGACGGCGCTCCTGCGGCTCAGTTCCTTAAGCGGATTAAGGAGTATCTGGAAAATCCTTACCGGATGTTATAATGGAGGTGTTGATATGTTTACATTGGAAGGAAAATTTGCCCTTGTTACCGGAGCCGCCGGGGGCATTGGGGCGGCATGCGCAGCGTTTTATGCCCGGCACAAAATAAGCGGCCTTGCCCTTACCGATGTACGTCAGGAAAATCTGGAAAAAACTGCCGCAGAAATTGAAAGCAAAACGGGCCTTAAAAGTTTCTGTTTCGCCGCGGATCTTCGCAGGGAAGAAGCCGACAAATCCCTAGTAGCGGAGGTGTGCAAAAAATTCGGCCGTCTGGACATACTCTTAAACTGCGCCGGAGTTTCCCGCCGGGGCAGCCTCTACGATGTAACCGAAGAACAATGGGATTTTACCTTTGACATTAACGTTAAGGGGCTTTTTTTTATTTGCCGCGAAGCCTACCGTGTTATGGAAAAGCAGGGCGGCGGCTGTATTATTAACCTTGCTTCCCAGGCTGCCCGCAGCGGCGGTATTGTGGTAACCCCCGATTATCCTTCCTCCAAAGCCGCTGTTCTTACCTTGACCAAAAGTCTTGCCAAAGCCGGTGCGGCCAAACAAATCCGGGTAAATACCGTTGCTCCGGGACTTATCGCCACCGAGATGACCACCGGCTTTGGTTACGATCCCAAAACCGTACCCCTGGGCCGTATCGGTTCCGGCGAAGATGTTGCCGGTGCATGCCTCTTTTTAGCCAGCGATTATGCAGCGTACATTACCGGCGCCTGTATCGATGTTAACGGCGGAATTGCAATGGTGTAGGCAAATTCCGGCCTTACGGTTTTCTGGCGCTGCTTGATCACAAACCCAGAAAAATTCCCGCAGTTCCTGCGGCGGCGATATACAGTATGGGATGTTTTTTGAATTTCCATATCAGCAAAAAAAGAACCGCAAAAAGAACCAGTTCTTTCCAGCGTATATCCTCGTACCAGCGGCCGGCAGAGCCTGAATAAAGGGAAAGCGCAATAACCCCAAAACCCGCCGCCGTTATAAGACCTGCCGCCGCCGGACGGAGACCGCCAAAAACAGCCTTGACCACCGTACTTTCTTTAACGGCGGTAAGTATTCGGGAGACAAGCAGGATGACAATAATTGCAGGGCTTATGAGGCCCAAAGGAGCAAGTACAAGTCCGGGAAAACCGGCGGCGGCATAACCGGTTTGGGCTGCCATGTTGACTCCGATGGCCCCCGGAGCAGATTGGGCAATGGCAAGAAAATTGCCAATCTGTTCCGCTCTGATCCAGCCGTACCGTGCGGCCAGGTTGTACAAAAAAGGCAGGGTGGCAAGTCCGCCGCCGATGGAAAAAACACCAATCTTGAAAAATTCGGCATAGAGTAAAAGCAGCTTCACGAAGGGCCTTCTTTTCCCGCCCGAGGTTTTGGCAGGTAGAGGAGCCAGCCCAGCACAGCTGCGCTTATTACAACATATACCGGAGAAACGCTGAACAGGGCGGAAAGGGCAAAGGCGGCGGCAAAAATTACCAGGCTTTTTATGGATTTATAAAAGCCCTTAAGCAGTTTGAGTACCGTATCAAGTATCAGTGCGCCAACGGCGATCCGTATTCCCGCAAAAGCATGCTGAACAAGGGCATATTCAGCAAAGCGGCTGATAAACAGGGAGATCACCGCCATTAGCAGGAGACCGGGAAAAATAAAACTTAAGGTAGCAAGAACACCGCCCAGATACCCCTTGCGCTTGTAACCCACAAAGGTAGATACATTGACCGCGATGATACCGGGGGTAACCTGGGCAATGGTATAGTAATCCATTACCTCGTCCATGGTAATCCAGCCCTTTTTCCGGATAAGTTCCCGATCAAGCACGGGAACCATGGCATAACCGCCGCCAAAGGTAACAGCGCCTATTTTGATAAAGGTCCGTATTAATTCAAAATATGCTTTCATTTTTAATCAGACAGGCTCTTTTCCCGTTTCCACCCCCATAATTTGATCTACCCGGCGGCTGTGCCGTTCTCCGCCGTCAAAGGGGGTTTCCAGCCATATCCGGGCAATCATTTTTGCCAAATCGGGTCCCACAACACGGCCCCCCAGGGCAAGCATATTGGCATTGTTGTGGGCACGGGACATTTGGGCGGAAAAACAATCCGTACAGACCACACAACGTATGCCCTTAACCTTGTTCGCCGCCAGGGATATGCCGATGCCGGTGCCGCAAAAGATGATGCCCCGCTCACAGGCACCCGATGCGACAAGTTTTGCCGCCCGGTACCCCCAAATGGGATAATCGGTACTTTCGGTACTGTTGGTTCCCAGATCCTTGTAGGGCAGCTTAAGGGTTTCCAGGACTTCGATAATGGGCTGTTTTAAGACCAGGCCCCCGTGGTCATTGGCTAGGACAATCATAGTTCCTCCATTTTTTAGTATACTGGAATAAATATGTTGACAGCAAGGGAAATGGTAAAGTAGTATGATGGTAAGACCAATTTTACCTTTATTGTACTTTTTAAGGAGCAAACCATGGAAATAGCAGATATGGTTAAAAAATCCCGGGCTGCCCAGGAAGTAATTTCCGCTTATTCACAGGAACAAATTGATACGGTGGTGCGTATGCTGGCAAAGGTGGTGTACGATAACGCCGAACCCCTGGCAAAAATGGCGGCGGAAGAAAGCCGCATGGGGGTTTATGAGGATAAAATTATTAAAAATAAAGGCAAGGCCAGAATCCTCTGGTACGGCCTTAAGGGCAAAAAATCCGTAGGGATTCTGGAATACGACGAAGCCGCAGGTTTAGCCCTGGCGGCAAAACCTATGGGGGTTATCGGGGCGGCTACTCCCTGTACCAATCCCATTGTTACCCCCATGTGTAACGCCATGTTTGCCATTAAGGGGGGTAATTCGATCATCATTGCTCCCCATCCCCGCAGCAAAAAATGCGCCAAGCGGCTTAAAGAACTCTACGATGTCGAATTTGACAAACTGGGAGTTCCCAGGGATATATTCCTTGTAATCGAGGAACCCACCATCGACTTGAGTACCGAATTGATGAAGGCCGTGGATGTGGTCATTGCTACAGGCGGGGCCGCCATGGTTAAGTCCGCCTATTCTTCCGGCAAACCCAGTTTTGGCGTTGGTCCCGGTAATGTGCAGGGGCTTATTGATGACGATGTGGACATGGAGGAAACCGCCAAAAAGATGATCCAAAGCCGGATATTCGACAACGGTATTATTTGTTCCGGTACCCAGACCATTATCGCTTCCAAAAAAAAGTACCAGGCGCTTATAGAGACCTTTGTAAAAAACGGCTGTTACTATGTGGACGATCCGGCCAGGGTGGATGCCTTCCGCAGGGCAATTTTTCCCGGCGGACAAATCCACAAAGATTCGGTTGGTCAGAGTGCCGCCGTTATTGCCAAACTGGCGGGGGTAGACATTCCCGCCGGGACTAAGGCGATTATCCTTAAACCGGAAAAATACGGCAAGGACGATTTTTTGTCACGGGAAAAAATGTGCCCCCTCATGACAGCCTACGAATACGATACCTGGGAAGAGGCGGTGGAAATTGCCTATGCCAATCTTATGGTAGAAGGGGCGGGCCATTCGGTGGACATTCAGTCCAACAACAAAGCGCACATTGAATATGCGGGGCTTAAGCTGCCGGTTTCCCGAATCCTTGTAAACCAAGTTTGTACTTCCATGAACGGCGGGGCGTTCCAGAATTCCCTTTCGCCCACCACAACCCTGGGCTGCGGAAGCTGGGGGAACAATTCGATCAGCGAAAATCTTTCCTATTACCACCTCTTTAACAAATCCCGGATAGCCTATGTAAAGCCTTCCTGGAATCAGCCCAGCGATGAGGAAATTTTCGCATAATTTGTGCGCCGCTGGGAGGCGGCTTCTGCATGAAACTATTGGAATATCAGGCCAAGGAGCTCTTTAGCAAATATGCCATTCCTATTCAGAAGGGTATTGTCATTGAAACAAAAGACGGCGCTGCAGAAAAAATTCGTTCCGCCGGCCTGCAATTTCCCGTTGTAATAAAAGCCCAGGTCCAGATTGGCGGCCGGGGCAAAGCCGGGGGAGTTAAATTTGCCGATACGGTGGAAGAGGCGGCGGATCTGTGCGGCCAAATGCTCGGCATGGATATCCGGGGGTTTACGGCCAGGGAACTCCTTTTGGTAGAAAAAAAGGAAATTGCCAAAGAGTGGTACCTTTCGATCATGCTGGACCGGTATACCAAATCGCCGCTGCTTATCTTTTCTCCCCTGGGCGGCATGGACATTGAAGAAACCGCCCGTACCAGGGCGGACAAGATTGCCAAAGTGCCCATCGATCCGCTTCGGGGAGTCCAGGACTATGTAATTAGTTATGCCATGGACAAAACCGGTGCGGACAAACAGTATCAAAGCCAGTTAAAGGAAATGGCAGAAAAACTCTACAAGCTTTTTTTTGATTACTACACAATGTTGGTGGAGATTAACCCCCTGGCTATTGATGAAAACGGCAGTCTTATTGCTCTGGACGGCAAGGTGGAAGTGGACGACAACGCCCTGGCCCTGCTGCCGGACATGAGCGCCTGCCGGGATAAACTGCAGGAAGACCCCCAGGTGGTAGAAGCCCGAAGGGTAAACTTTCTTTTTATTCCCGTGGAAGAAGCGGGGGATATTGGGGTTATGTCCAACGGATCGGGAATGTTGATGAGCTGCATCGATCTTATTACCAAAAAGGGAATGCAGATCCACGCCGCTCTGGATTTGGGCGGCGGAGCAACGGCGGAACGAATTGCCGAAGCGGTGCGGATCATGTTAAGCCGCCCCCGGATCAAAACGGTGTTTATCTGTATCTTTGGGGGCATTACCCGTTGTGACGAAGTTGCCAGGGGGGCGGTAATCGCCATGTCCCAAAATGCGGCTTTGGGAAAACAGTTAATACTCCGCATGGAAGGAACCAACAAAGACGAGGCGGCAAAAATTGTTGCCGCCTCGGAGCTTCCCATTACCGTGGCCGAGGGTATTCCCAATTCGGTAGAAGCTATTTACCGGCTTCATAGGGGGTAAGATGAGCATTATTATCAATGAACATACCAAACTGCTGGTTCAGGGAATTACCGGCAGGGAAGGCAGTTTCCATACCAAAACCATGCTGGAATACGGTACCAATGTGGCGGCGGGGGTAACGCCGGGTAAGGGCGGCCAGGACATTGTTTTTGACATAAACGGCAGACAGCTTACCGTGCCGGTGTTTAACACGGTACGGGAAGCGGCGGAAAAAACGGGCTGTAATGCAACCGTTATTTTTGTGCCCGCCAGGTTTACTCCCGCCGGGGTTTACGAAGCCGCCGATGCAGGAATTCCCGTTATCATGACAATTTCCGAACATACCCCTGTCCATGAAATGATGAAGTGTTATTATGCGGCCCGCCAAAAAGGAAACCGCCTCTTTGGCCCCAACTCTTTTGGGATTATTTCTCCGGGCAAATGTAAGGCGGGTTTTATGGCTCACCAATACTATACCCCCGGTCCGGTGGGGATCATGAGCCGGAGCGCCACCAACTGTTATGAAACGGTAATGATGATGACCGCCTGCGGTATCGGCCAGTCTACCTGCATAGGCGTGGGGGGTGATATGATTCCCGGATCGGCCTTTGCGGATTTGCTCCCGGATTTTCAGGCGGATAAAGACACCAGGGCTATTGTGCTTATTGGCGAAATTGGCGGCAGCGAGGAAGAAATTGCTGCGGAATACATTAAAGCAAAGGTAACCAAACCGGTGGTAGCCCTGATTGCGGGAAAAAACGCCCCCAAGGGAAAAAACATGGGCCATGCAGGAGCCATTGTCGGCGCCGATGGTACGGGCAGTGCGGAAAACAAAGAAGCGGCCCTGCGGGATGCGGGGGTACACATTGCCGAAAGTACCACCCACATTGTAGAAATTCTTAAAACCCTAAAACTATAAACTGGAGGTCCTTATGGAACAATTTGATACAGCGCTTATCGGCGGAGGCCCCGTAGGGTATATAGCGGCCATACGCTGTGCCCAGTTGGGAAAAAAGACGGCACTTATAGAAAACCGGGACCTGGGAGGTACCTGTTTAAACCGGGGCTGTATACCCACCAAGGCCCTGCTCCATACGGCGGAACTGTACAGCGAGATAAAAAACCACGGTAAGGATATGGGACTTCTGGCTGAGGGGATTGGCTTTGATTATGCCGCCCTGGCTGCCAGGAAGGATGCGGTAATTAGCCGCCTTCGCCGGGGTATTGAGGCGCTTGTTAAAGGAAGGAAAATTACCCTTATCCGGGGCAGCGCCGCTTTTTCCGGCCCCAGGACACTCCGGGTTTCCGGAACGGAACCAGAAACAGCGTTAAACGGCGGCGAAATTACTATCGAAGCGGCGAATATTATTATTGCCAGCGGTTCCGAGCCCGCATCCATTCCCGTACCGGGGGCGGATCTTCCGGTGGTGCTTAACTCCGATGCAGTATTGTCCCTGACCCGGGCGCCCGAATCGGCAGTGATTATCGGCGGCGGGGTTATCGGTATTGAGTTTGCCACCTTGCTTAACAGCTTGGGTAAAAAAGTTACCATTATCGAAATGCTTCCTCAGATCCTTAACGGCATGGATCAAAGTATCTGTGAAGGGATGACCAAGATCCTTACCAGGCGGGGAGTGGAAATCCATACCGCCGCAAAGCTGCTGGAAATCGCCCAGGGTTCTGGTACAAAGACCGGAGCCATCTGCGCTTACGAGGAAGGGGGCGCTAAAAAAGAGGCCTCCGGCGAAATTGTGATCATGGCGGTGGGCCGGCGGCCGGTAAGCAAAACCCTTAACCTTGCCGCGGCGGGCATTGCCGAAAACCGTGGTTTTATCACCGTGGACGAAAGGCTTGCTACCAATGTGCCGGGAATCTACGCCATTGGGGATGTAACCGGCAAAGTTCAGCTGGCCCATGTGGCCAGCGCCCAGGGGCTTGTGGCTGCGGCGGCTATTGCGGCAGGCGCTGACGTCCACAAGGCACCCAAAATGGACTACGGCATTATCCCCGCCTGCGTGTATACCAGCCCGGAAATTGCCGCTGTGGGAAAAACCGAAACCCAGGTAAAGGAAGCGGGGCTTCCCTACAAGACGGGGATCTTCCCCGCCGCGGGTAACGGCCGCAGCCTTATCATGAATTCAACCGAAGGTTTTGTAAAAATTATTACCCATGCCGAAACGGGGGAAATTCTTGGGGCCCATATTATGGCGAGCCGGGCTACGGACCTGATTGGAGAAATTGCCCTGGCCATGAAGGCCGAAGCCACCGTGGAAGAGCTGGCGGATACTATTCACGCCCATCCCACGGTAAACGAGATGATTATGGAAGCGGCCCACGATGTGGAAGGCCTTTGCTGTCATAAGGTATAACGATAACGCACTAAGGCTGTTAATGGCTGTCCCAAAAGGCAGCATCGCCGGGTAATACCGTATTCCAGTAGGGATTAAGGTTGTGGTTTGCATTGGGGTAGATTTTGTAGGACAAATCGATCCTCTCAATTCCTGCTTTTTCCCGGCGGGCATTTTCCTCGTTCACCGCTTTGGCAAAGGCATCGTTCCATGATTGGGGAACCGCCGTGTCCTTGTCTCCCTGTTCCAGCAGTATCGGAGTACCCGGAACTATCCTGTTAAGAAAAGTAAAAAGCGAAAAATCCGCCGCAGTAGTGGTCTTTTTAAAGGATTCGGCCCATTCGGTATTACGGCGGTAGTGGGCAAAACTGTCGGGAAAGGCCAGGCTTACCGGCGCCCAAAGGACCGTGGGAACGGGCTTTTGGATAATTTCCAGAAATTGTATAGATACCTGGCCGCCGTTGCTGTGGCCCCAGAGGACTAATTTTTTAAAAGAAGAGGGAATGGTAATTCTGTCTGTCTGGGCCACGGCGGGGGCAAAGCGGAAGTCCGGGCGTTCCAGACTGCGGTACAGTTCCACGGCGTTGATGGTGGAATAAAACTGGTGCATTTCTTCCGGCGCGGGAGTGGGGGAGGAAGCGCCGTAGCCGAAAAAGTCCGGGGCAATTACCGCATAACCCCGCTGGAGGTAACCCCTGGCGGGGTTTTCCGTACCCTTACCGGTATAGTAGCCGCCGGGGTTCTGGTGCCCCCGGAGCATGATCACCATACCTTTGATGTTTTCGCTTTTTGTGGGAATATTCAGCCGGGCGCTGACGCTTAAACCCATGGAAGTGTATGTTACATTGTAGGCATATTGAAGATCGTTTTTAAAAACCAGCCGCTGGATAGTGATGGCGCTGGTTTTGTAGGGATAATTTTGCAAACTTTTTAAAGAAAAGTTTGCAAAGTCACTGCCGGAATTCCCCATCGGCAACGCCGTTGCCGCTGTTCCCCGTGCCTGTGCGCCCAGGAAGGCGCTTAGGCACAGGAAACAAAATAACAGGGCGGCCTTTTTTTGAAAAAAGCGCATTACGCTAAAAGTGTCCGGGCTTTTTCTGCCAGTTTTTCCGCCGTAAGGCCAAAACGTTTGGCAAGGTAATCCTGGGTACCCACTTCGCCAAATTCATTCTGAATGCCGATGCGGCCGAACTTGCAGGTAAAGCCGTTTTCCGCCAGCAGGGCCGCGATGGTGCTTCCCACGCCGCCGTCTAACTGGGCGTTTTCTGCGGTAATAAGGGCTTTTACCTTTCCCGCCAGGCCCAGGATTGTTTCTTTATCCAGCGGTTTGACGCTTAAGAGGTCCAGGATGCCCGCATCGATCCCTTCGGCGGCCAGGGTTTCCCGGGCTTTAAGGGCTTCGTTTACAAGAAGGCTCCCCAGGCAGACAAAAACTACATCCTTGCCTTCTTTAAGCAGCTTGGCTTTGCCGAACTTAAAGGTATCTTTTTCTGTGTAAAGTACCGGCGCAGACTTACGGGGAAAACGGATATACACACAACCGTAGCTTTCTGCCGCTTCTTTAACCAGGGCGGCGCAGCTATAGTAGTCCGAAGGTTCCAGCACCGTAAGTCGGGGAATTACCTGCATGAGGGCAATGTCCTCAAAGGGCATGTGGGTGCCGCCGTTCATTGCCGCAGTAACCCCCGGATCCATGCCGATAAGTTTAACGTTGAGCTGCGCATAGTTGGCGGAGATAAAAAACTGGTCGTGGACCCGCCGGGAAGAAAAACACCCAAAACTTGACGCAAAGGGAATTTTTCCCACCGCAGAAAGCCCCGCAGCAACCCCCACCATGTTGGCCTCTGCAATACCAACGTTGACAAACTGGTTGGGGTAGGTTTTTTTAAAGTTTCCCGTATTGGTACAGTTCATTAAATCCGCTTCCAATACCACGATGTTTTTATTGTTTGCCGCCAGGGCAGTAATGGTGTCGGTATAAGCGGCCCGCATTTCTTTCTGTTCTTCGTTTCCCATGTTAATCTCCTTCCGCTATTCCGCATCCAGGGCGGCGATGGCTTCTTTTGCCTTTTCCATGTTAAAGGCCATGCTGTGGTTTTTTTCCACCCCTTCGGCAAAATTACAGCCCTTGCCCTTAATTGTGTTCATGACGATCATCGCAGGCTTGTCCTTCTGGGCTGCCGCGGCTTCAATAGCCCGGTCCAGTTCTTCGATGTCGTGGCCGTTTACCTCCTGGGTAAACCAGCCAAAGGCCTTCCATTTGGCGCTTAAATCGCCTATGTCAAGGACATCCTTTACAAAGCCGTCCAGCTGCTGTTTGTTAAAGTCGGTAAAGGCGGTAACGTTGGAAAGCCCCTTGGCGGCGGCAAACATACCCGCTTCCCAAACCTGGCCTTCGTCGGATTCGCCGTCTCCCACAACGGTATACACCCGGTTGGGCTTCCCGTCCATTTTAAGCCCCAGGGCCATACCCATGGCGGCGGAAAAACCCTGGCCCAGAGAACCGGCGGTCATATCGATGCCGGGGGTAAGGACCCGGTCGCAGTGGCTGGGAAGTTTGGTCCCCCCTTGATTGAGGGTTTTAAGCCAATCCAGCGGGAAGTAACCCCTGGATGCCAGGGCAGCGTACACCACCGGACCGGCGTGGCCCTTGGAAACCACCAGCCTGTCCCGGCCTTCCCACTGGGGGTTGGACGGGTCCACCTTCATTTTATGGTAGTAGAGCAGGGCCAACAGATCCGCAATGGACATGGCCCCCCCAATATGGCCCGAACCCAGATTGCCTATTTCTTCTATTGTAAGCTTTCTGATTTCTTTGGCCTTTGCTTTGATAGTGTCTAACGTGGTTTTATCCATGGACTGCTCCTTGAGATAGTACGATTATTTAATCGTACACTATTTGGCAGTGGTTTTCAAGGACTAATCTGCAGCCTGGGGCCATTCCTCTCCCTTTAGAACTGCCGGATGGGGCGGACCCAACTTACAGTGGTGTTTGATGTACTGCTATCGGTACCATCAGCAGCATTATATCGCCTATAATTGTTACCACCCATATGTGAAGAGGTTACATAAAACCTTGTATCTACCAGGGCGCGCTGAATATACAGTTCAGCAATTTCATCGCGGCTGGGCAAGAACCAATCGCTATAGCCGCCTTGGGTATACCCCGTAACGGCATTTGCGGCCGAGGCGGTCGGATCAAACGCGAGTATTGCATTAGTATTTTCCAAGCCCGTTCCAATACTAGTTCCCGTTGCGGCCGAAGGGTTGCCATCACCCGAAAGATATCTAAACGTTCCGTAATCCGCAGGGGCGGCTTCAAGGTAGTGGTAGATTGTACCACTTGAAACAAAGCCTGAATCGCTAACATAGAAGATTTTTCCGCCGGCAGGGCCGGTATCGCCTATGGCATAGCCGAATTTCATGGTTGTGGAATGACCCTCTGTAGTATTGGCGTTGACGGTAAATTGCGGGCTCGTTGTGGTAGTTTGCCCCCGGCCGGTAATACCATAAACTGCTGCGCTTTGAGGGAGGGGAAGAAGAATATCTTGATCAACTACTTGTTTTATTACCGTAATGTCCACGTTGCTGGTAGTGGAATAATCGGTAATCTTTACATAGTAGTCCGTGAGTCCTGTAGCAACGGCGGTATAAACAGTACCATTGTAGGTAACCGTAACGCTGGCCGGGGTGGTATTGTCAAAAACCAGACCGATACCCGCATGGTTGGTCTCTCCTGCGACAATAGTTACCTGTCCTGTACCGCTTGCCACATGGATATTCCCTGCGGGAAGATACGCATCTACCTTAATGTCCCATGTACCGGGGGTTAACTGCATGATCCCCGAAGTGGCTCCCACGGGAAGGGATAAGGATGCCGTACTGCCGCCGCTTGTGGCGGTAACCAAATATGCCGTTGCCGCCTGGGTAGCCGGGGACGGCGTGAGCGCCTTGGCGACGGGAACCCCGGGAGCGCCAGGAATACTGATAACAAGATTGCCGACAGTGCCTGACCCCACCATAGAGCAGGAGCCAAGAGCGAAAATACAGGCAAAAATGGCTAGTACGGGGATAATCTTTTTCATGGGTGTTTCCTTTTTTTGTTGAGGGTGATTTGTATAGTTTGAGGAAAAAAATACGCTAAGTGACGCCCATCTCCGGCACGCGAGACATCGAGCGTGTTTTCTGAACAATTGCAGCGCGGTGTAGGCCCAACAGAAGTAACACTTTTAGAAGAAAGCTTTAGGCCGCTGAGTGAGTGAGTGAGTGAGTGAGTGAGTGAGAATTCACACCTATTTTGGGATAAGTCAAGCGCTTTTTGGAGGAATTTCGCATTTATCACTCCTTTTTTTGAAATTTGGCCATCTACCGGGCCCTGTTGGGCCTTTTGCTGGCTTGACCTTGCATAAGAATGGCAGACTTATGGGTATTTGTCAAGGCACTACGGGCCTATGCGGGGCGGGATTTCGCCGTTAACGCTGTTAGCCCACCTAACGAATTACTGGTTTTTTCTTGGAAAATAGGTTATAATAAAATATGATTACTGGAAAGTTTGATAGAAAAATCGAAACAAGGTATAAGCTAGGGCGGTTTTTTGAGAATATCGGTAAACTTGTTTTGGATGCGGCAAAACTTAGTTTTGGAAGCCTGGTACTTGGAACAATAATCAAAGGGGAAATTGCTCAATCCACCTTGTTGACAGCAGGTATTGTTGCTTCTGCGCTTAGTGCCCTTATAGGTGTTGCCCTTGTAACTATATTTGGGGAGAAATAAATGGAAACATTAATGGTAATTATTGGTTTTATGGGGCCCTTTGTAATTATTGGTATTATCGGCCTTGTTTTCTATGGTAGATTCACAAGAAAGCATAGAACCTAAGCCGTGTCGGGCAAGAACCGCCCCTTGACGGTTCAACTTTTGGAGCAGCTCAACCTTCTTCATGCCACAACCAGTTTTCGTTTGTGGTATTTTGCAAGATTCAAACACTTGTACATATCCGAGAGCATTTCTTCCAGTTCATCAAGGGTCTTACCCTGCGTTACGTCTTCGGGGAAGTCGTCAAACCAGCCCACAAAAAAGCCGTCATCCGCTTCAAAATAGGTATATTCAAGTTCCATACTTTTATAATAACCCTGCCAAGGTAAAATATGCAACGAGCGATTTCACGGGAAAAGAGGGGGATGGATTTCGCTGTTAACCCGCTCAAAAAGTGTTAGTCACCATTGCGCTTGCCAGTTCCTTGTCATTTTCAAGGACTCGCAGCCTGTCTTTTATTTATAAGCGCCAGAAAATCAGCAGGATTAATGATAAAGAACTCTGATGGATAATGCTTGGTATTACCGGTAATGAGATAAGCACCGGTTTCTTTAGCGGTATCATAAAAGATACGATCGTCCTTATCAGGCATTATACCCGTGCTTGGTGATGGCGTATGAGAAATGCCTATTTTTTGCAGTAAATCAATAAAACGCCTGACTTTATCATGGTCAATAATGGACGCAAATTTCGGACGTCCTGTAACGCCTTCATATTCGGAAAGTATGGCGGGATTAAAACAAAGGGACAATTTTCTTTCAAGAACCATTTGTAAAATATCAGCCGGATTGCTCCTGGATTTGATAAATGCCGAAATAATTACATTGGTATCCAGAACAACACGCACTTAACGCCTTCTTTTTTGTTTACGATAAGTCTTTATTTCATTATATATTTCGTCCTCGGAAAGGGTATTCAGTCCCCCTCTGGCAGCCTGTAATTGAATCTCATCCAACAGTTTTATCGATTCTGCACGATTTAAAATGTCTATAACATCCTCAAAATCCCGATTGACAATATCCAGAACAAGCATCGATGGCTTGCCGTTATTGGTAAGTACCAGTTTCCCTTCTTTTTCCAGGACGGTCCGTGTTTTAACCGGTGACGAATTAAACTCCCTGACAGAAATAAATTGCATATTTTTCTCCTGCCATTTAGTATACTAAATATCTGATAATTGTCAATCAATTGATAGCTAATTGTTAGATGTTGGAAGCCTGGTACTTGGAACAATAATCAAAGGGGGAGTCGTCAAACCAGCCCACAAAAAAGCCGTCATCCCTGCCAGGACAAAATATGCAACGGAACGAATGTGGCAGTTCCTCACCGGTATTACCTGGATTCGCGCCAAATATATCTGCGCTTACGGCGATTGCGTTCCCGAATATAAAAATAGTATGCTGGAAGTATGGACATTGTCATTGACTTCAATCCCGCCGCCTTCAAACACGGCGTGAGCGAGGCCGACATCAGAAATGCCTTCATAAACGCCCTGTATGATGACGTATTGGACGGAGCGAACGATAAGCATCTTTTGTTGGGTTGCGATTGCAACGGCAATATCCTTGAAATCCTGTACAACATCATTGATGAATATTCCATAAATGTATTTCACGCGATGAGTTGCAGGAGTATTTTTTTTCACTTACTGGACGATTGGAGGAGAATGTATGGCAAAAATGACCGATGAAGAAGCCGATTATTGGGATGAATATTACACAAAGAATCCGCCCAAAGTGTCCGGCGATGGCAAAAGCGGTTTTTTTATGAAGCATAAGGGAAACGTTGTCATTTTGGACGATCTTTCCGCAACGTATCTTCACGCTCGATCCGAAAGTTCCCACAAGACCCCCTCGGAAATCATCAGCGAGATGGTTCAGGAACGGCTGGCTATGGCGCAATAGGCACCGAGGAAGAAGCGGAGCGGCGTTGAAAAACAGCGAATAGCCGATACGGAAAAACAGTCCCTGATACAAGAGACCTTGACAAAAGAATCCTTTTCTGTTTTTATATCCTAGTATTTTTATAGGAATTATAGGATATATGGGTATACTAGATTTGGTGGGTAATACCCCCCTTTTGGAATTGGCAAAGATTTCGCTTGGAATCCCGGCTTCCACTAAAGTTGGAATCCTTTATGCCAAGGCCGAATTCTGTAACCCCTCGGGATCCGTTAAAGACCGGGCCGCCAAAGCCATGATCCTGGCAGGCATAAAAGAAAAAAAACTCATTCCCGGAAAAACGATTATCGACGCTACCAGCGGTAACACCGGCATTTCCTATGCCATGATAGGCGCCGCCCTGGGTTTTCCGGTAAAGATATTTCTGCCCGCCAACGCTTCGGCGGAACGCAAGAACATTATGCGCCACTACGGCGCGGAAATTGTCGAAACCAGCCCCATGGAAGGATCGGACGGCGCCTATCTTGCCGCCAAGGCAGAGGCAGAAGCCCGCCGGGAATGCTATTTTTACCCCAACCAGTACAACAACCCTGCCAACTGGCAAGCCCATTACGACGGTACGGGCCGTGAAATTTGGGAGCAGACCGGCGGAAAGGTCACCCACTTTATTTGCAGCATGGGAACCTCCGGCACCTTTACCGGAACTTCCCGCCGCCTTAAAGAATTAAACCCCGCCGTTCAGGTAATCGCCGTTCAGCCCGATTCCCCCTTCCACGGTATTGAGGGAACCAAACACATGGCCAGCACCATCAAACCCGGCTTTTATGACGAAACCCAGCCCGATGCTTTTCTGGAAGTAAATACCGAAGAAGCCTATACGATAGCCCGCCGCCTTGCCCGGGAAGAGGGAATTTACGCCGGGGTAAGTTCCGCCGCCAATGTGCTGGCCGCCCTTAAGCTGGCGGAAACCCTGCCGGCGGACTCGGTCATTGTTACGGTATTGTGCGACACCGGTACGCGGTATGTGTCGGAGCATTTTTGGGGGTAATTGTAACGCACATAGTACTTGACAAAAGCGGATTTTCCGGCTAATATCCTAGTATTCCCATCGGAATACTGTGCAGGGTGAATTGTGGAGGGTCAATGATTGCGCTCAATGCAGAAGTGGAACAGCGTATCCGGGTCGAGGGGGAAAAGGCCTATCCTAACGAATGCTGCGGTTTCTTGCTGGGCCCTCCGCCATCCGCCCACAGCGGGGAAAAGCGGATAGATGGCATAGCGGCAGTAGAAAACGCCTGGGAACCGGGGGAACAGTACCACCGTTTTGTCATTACCCCAGAAGATTTTATGCATGCCGAAAAAGAAGCGCTGAAACAAAACCGGGAGATCCTGGGAATTTACCATTCCCACCCGGATCATCCGGCGCGGCCCTCGGATTACGACCGGGAACAGGCAATGCCGTATTATTCGTATATCATTGTAGCGGTAGAAAAGGCAAAGGCCCATGAAGTAACAAGCTGGAACTTAACAGCAGACAGAGACCACTTTTTGGAGGAGGAAGTAACAGTATGGCAATAACAATTCAGATCCCCACCGCTTTGCGGAGTTTTACCGGCCGGCAGGGCGAAGTAACCGTTGAAGGTCCCACCGTGGGAGCAGCCATCACCGCACTAACAGCGGTTTACCCCGATATTAAAGCGCATCTTTTAGAGGACACTGGCGGTCTCCGTTCGTTCATCAATGTATTTGCCGGGGATACCAACATCAAGAAATTGCAGGGCCTGGACACGCCCCTAAGCGATGGCACGGTACTTATGCTGGTTCCGGCTATTGCAGGCGGCACCCCGGTTTCCGCTCAAGCGGGTTTCTGGTATGCCCTTTAGTATAATCCCCGGCGACCGCCTGGCGGATCTTTCAAACGAGGAAATCTCCCGCTACAGCCGTCACCTCCTCTTGCCGGAAATTGGTCTTGAGGGGCAAAAGCGGCTTAAGGCGGCAAGGGTACTGCTGGTGGGTACCGGCGGCCTCGGCGCTCCCCTAGCGCTGTATCTTGCCGCCGCCGGGGTTGGTACGCTGGGCATTGTGGATTTTGACGTAGTGGAAGAATCGAACCTCCAGCGCCAGGTAATCCATGGCGTGCGGGACATTGGCCGGCCCAAGGTTGCCTCGGCAAAGGATCGTATCAAGAGCATCAATCCCCATATCAATGTAATTACCTACAATACTATGCTTACCAGCGCCAATGCCCTGGACATAATCGGGGACTACGACATCGTCGCCGACGGTACCGACAACTACCAAACCCGTTATCTGGTAAACGATGCCTGCGTCCTGTTGGGAAAACCAAATGTATACGGATCGATCTTTCAGTTTGAGGGGCAGGCTTCGGTGTTTTATGCCAAGGACAGCCGGGATTCCTCTTTAGAGGAATCCCGAGGCCCCTGTTACCGCTGCCTTTACCCCGAGCCGCCGCCGCCGGGCCTTGTCCCTTCCTGCGCAGAAGGCGGCGTGGTGGGTGTATTGCCCGGCATTGTGGGCTCTATACAGGCCAACGAAACAATCAAACTTATCGTGGGTTCCACCGAATATTCCGCCAACACTGCCGAAACGCTAACAGGAAGGCTGCTTCTTTTTGATGCCTGGAAGATGAGTTTTCGTACTCTCAAGGTGGATAAAGATCCCCGGTGCCCCGTCTGCGGCGAAAATCCCAGTATTCACGAACTTATCGACTACGAACAATTCTGCGGCCTTAAAAAAGAAACGAACGAAGAACCGATAGAAAGCATTACCGCAAAAGAATTAAAAGCGCGGATGGATGCGGGCGATGCTCTGCAAATCATCGACATACGGGAACCCCACGAGCGGGCTATCGCACAATTCCCCAACGCAAAAGCTATCCCCCTGGGCCAGATGACCCGGCGGGCAGACGAGTTTGACAGCACAGTCGATGCGGTGTTTATCTGTAAGATAGGACAGCGCAGTCTATTCGCAATCCGTGCCCTGCGGGAAGCGGGGTACAAGGGCAGACTGCTCAATCTTAAAGACGGATTCAACGCCTGGGCAAGGGAGGTTGATACATCACTACCGGTTTATTGATAAACCGTATACTTTTTTGAATAGGAGCAAAGAAATGGCAGACAAAGTTATCAACGCATTAGGAAGGGAAGCGGCGTATCAACTGGCAAACGTAACCAAGACACCGCCCCAGTACGGAGCCCTTACCCCCAAGTGGCTTACCAGGGTTTTGGAATTCAAGGGCCTGGAAACCGGCATCTACCGGGTAAACCGGGTGGTGGAAGGCGAAACCCCGCTGGATGTTCTGTGCAGTCAGGATCCCAAAAAGATAGAAATTCCCCAGGGTTACCTTGAATACGAAACCAAACCCCGTGAGTACCGCCTTAGTTCCATCAGTACCATCGTCAATGTGGACACTAAAATACAGGATGTGTACAGCGTGCCCTACGATCAAACAAAGGAACAGTTGTCGCTGGCAATTGAAAGCCTTAAAGAACGGCAGGAAAGCCAGATCATCAACAGTGACGATTACGGCCTCCTTAAAAACGTGAGCGACAGCCAGCGTTTACAGACCCGTTTTGGCCGTCCCATGCCCGACGACCTGGACGAACTCTTAACCAAAGTATGGAAGGAGCCTTCGTTTTTCTTGGCCCACCCAAGGGCCATTGCCGCCTTCGAGCGTGAGTGTACCCGCCGCGGCGTTCCCCCCGTTACGGTAAACATTGCAGGCGGCATCTTTATCGCATGGAGAGGTATCCCCCTTATCCCCACAGACAAACTGTTTGTGGACGGCCTCAAAAACCCAAAAGCAAAAACCGGCAAAACCAACATTCTCCTGGTGCGTTCCGGCGAAGCAAAACGGGGCGTTATCGGCCTCTACCAGGCGGGGGTTCCCAACGAACAATCCCGGGGACTTTCGGTACGTTTCCGGGGTGTTGACGATCAGGGTATTGCGTCCTACCTCCTCTCGGTTTACTGTTCCGCCGCCGTTCTTGCCAACGATGCGCTTGCAGTTTTGGAAGACGTAGAAGTCGGTGACTACTATGACTATACCCAGAACCCAGTATAACCCCGAGGCCTGGGGCCTTCCCGGAGAAGAGGAAGTCGCCGCCTGGGCCAGAGTCTACTTCCCGGAATTTGAAGGGGGGAAGTCTCCCCCCTCACTCCAGCCCTCCGGGCTTACGCTCCCCCCCTCTGCGGGGGAGATCCCCCGCAACGCCCCCAAAACACAAAATGTTTTGGTTGGTCACCGTTCCCTTGATTCCATCCGTGCCGATTTTCCCATCCTAACGGAAAAGGTGAACGGTCGCGATCTGGTATGGCTTGATAATGCCGCTACTACCCAGCGGCCCCAGGCGGTCATAAACAGGCTGGTTTACTATTACAGCCATGAAAATTCCAACATACACCGCGGCGTACATGAGCTGGCAGATCGTTCCACCAATGCCTACGAGGATGCCCGGGAGAAAATTGCCCGGTTTATCGGTGCTCCTTCTGCGGATACTATTGTGTTTGTCCGGGGAACCACCGAGGCAATTAACCTTGCGGCCCAGGGTTATGTAAAACCCCAGCTCCGTCCCGGCGACGAGATTATTCTTACCATGTTGGAACATCACGCCAACATTGTGCCGTGGCAGCTCATCGCCGCCGAAACCGGAGCGCTTATCAGAGTAGCGCCTATTGATCAGAGCGGGCAGATTATTCTACCGGAATACGAAAAATTGTTTTCGGGCCGTACCCGTTTTGTGTCGCTTACCCAGGTGGCCAATGCGCTGGGAACGGTTGTACCCGCAGCGGAGATGATCCAGATAGCCCATGCTCACGGAGTACGGGTTCTTGTCGACGGCGCCCAGTCGGTTTCCCATATGCCGGTAAACGTCAGCGCCCTGGATGCGGATCTGTTTGTGTTTTCCGGCCACAAGGTTTTTGGCCCCACCGGCATCGGGGCGCTTTACGGCAAAAGCGATGTGCTTGAAGCGGCAAAACCCTGGCAGGGCGGCGGCAACATGATTGCCGATGTTACCTTTGAGCGGACCCTCTACCAGAAAGCCCCGGCAAAGTTTGAGGCCGGTACCGGCAGCATCGCCGATGCCGTGGGTCTTGGCGCTGCGCTGGACTATGTATCGGAGATAGGCATGGAAAACATAGCCGCCTGGGAACACGAACTTGTCGAGTACGGTATGCAGGAATTGGCAAAAGTGCCGGGGCTGCACCTGGTGGGGACGGCGGCCCAAAAGGCCAGCGTTCTTTCTTTTGTGCTGGACGGTCACAGCAACGAAGAAGTAGGAAAGTACCTTAATACCAAGGGCATCGCCGTCCGGGCGGGCCATCACTGCGCCCAGCCGGTACACCGTTTTTTTGGCCTGGAAGGAACGGTAAGGCCGTCGCTGGCTTTTTACAACACCTTCGAGGAGATTGACAAACTAACCGCGGCCCTGGCGGAGATGCCGTGAGATCGGAGATACCATGAAACCGGAAAAGACCCTTAACACGCAGTTAAAGCACCTTACCGACCGCCTGATCGAAAGCTACGAAGAACATGCGGAGATCATCAAAGTTGGTTCGGCACAGTTGTTAAACCAGGAACGGATTGTGGGGATTCTGGAAAAACTGCGTAATCTGGTCTTTCCCGGTTACTTTGGCAAAAAGAACATATCCCTCGCATCGGTGGAATACCATGCGGGGGATATCCTCGAGGAAGTGCTCTACGCCCTTTCCAAGGAAGTCTCCAGGGCGCTCCGTTACAGCCCCTATTACGGCGGCCTTGGCAGGGAAATAATAGAAGAAAAGGCCGCCGGCATCGCTTTTGAATTTTTGGCCCGGCTGCCGGAGGTGCGGGAATATTTGGCCCAGGATGTTTCCGCCGCCTTTGACGGTGATCCGGCGGCCACAAACCGGGACGAGATAATCTCCTCTTATCCGGGCATCTACGCTATCACCGTATACCGCCTGGCCCACATCCTTTACAAGGCGGAAGTTCCCCTTATTCCACGGATCATGACCGAATACGCCCACAATAGTACCGGTATCGACATACACCCCGGCGCTTCTATCGGGCATCATTTTTTTATCGATCACGGTACCGGCATTGTTATCGGCGAAACCACAATTATCGGCAACTATGTAAAAATCTACCAGGGCGTTACCCTGGGCGGACTTTCCACCAGGGGCGGACAATCCCTCAAAGGGGTTAAGCGGCACCCCACTATTGAGGATCATGTAACGATTTATTCCGGGGCATCTATACTCGGCGGTACTACGGTTATCGGCGAAGGAGTAGTCATTGGCAGCAATGCCTTTGTAACCAAATCGGTGCCGGAAAAAACCAGGGTCAGCGTAAAAAACCCGGAACTGCAGTTTAAGAGCGACGGAGGCTCCGCGCCCATTCGTTCGGAACTGGAACAGAACGAATGGGACTGGGTTATTTAACTATTGACAGGGAAGTGAATCTAAAAAAATCACCGCCTCTGCAGCGGGTTCGCCGTTGGATTATTGCTGTTTACCGTAACTGGCCAGTATTTCCTCCGGGGATTTGCCGCTTTTGAGCAGATCCAGTATCCTGGTTTCACCTCTGGTCTCACCTTCCTCAAGGCCCTTCTCCCAGCCCCTGGCCTCTCCCTCTGCTCGACCTCTTGCTTCGCCTATCTCCTCGGCTTCCTGCGCGTGGGCCCGCATATCCAGTTCGTACTTTTCCACACTCATCTCATGGAAAAAGGCCACTTCTGCCGCGGTAAATCCGCTGATTACATCTGCCGCCATTGCTATGCCCTCCTCTTCGCGGGTTATCTCTTGTATCAGGGGCTGTTTTTCCGTATCGTTGTAATACTTAAAAAACACGGCCCAGCGTTCTTTTTCACTCATGGCGGAAACTGCTTTTTCTGCTGTTACCGCCAGTTTCTCTAATTCTAGCGTGATTATTGCTGTTAGTCCAC
>BNVB01000045.1 GCA_025997795.1 Spirochaetia bacterium
ATGATTGCTTACCAGCGGCAGGGGGAAAACCTTTTCAAATGCCGCTACTTCGCCTATCAGTTTTGACGGAAGGGCATAATACCCGTCCCGGATGCTAAAGATAAGAAATTTTTCCAGCGCTCCGGCGGACTCCGGGGAAGAGTCCGTTTTTTCTTTTTCCATAAAAAAAGTATACCACAACCTGCTTTTTCCCCGCAATCGGGTCTAACAGTATCTATCTCTAATTGATTAATCGTAACAAAGGCAAATCCCATACACTTTTTCGGCGCCCCCTGATTTAAGCGCCCCCGCACAGGCATCCATGGTTGAACCGGTGGTATACACATCGTCAAATACCAGGGCGGTTTTGGGAACAGGTTTTCCCGCAACGGGAACAATCCGGCCCCGCAGGTTTACCCGCCGCTGTTCCCGGTCCAGTTTTTTTTGGCTTTCCGACGGACGCCGTTTAAGACAGCGGTTTACCGGAATATCCCTGCCGTATTTTTCCAGCAGCAGCGCCAGATGATCAATTTGATCCCAGCCGGTTTTTTTTATTTTTCTCGGCCGGGGCGGAACCGGTACCCAAACAGCGGATACGGGAATGTCCGCCGAATTACAAAGCATATCAAAACCCTGGCGGACTAGGTCTGCAAAAAAATTCCCCAGGGTAAGCCGTGCGCCGAATTTGTAGGCCTTAAGGATCTTTTGGTATTTTCCAGCATAGGGAAAAAGGGAAACTACCCGGTCAAAGGAACGTACCGGCCCATTCCGGCAGGAAAGGCAGGTTCCCGTTTCAGAGATTAGCGGCTGGCCGCAGACAGAACAGCGTCCGTATTCGTCAAAGGTTCCGCCGGGAACCAGGGTTTTCCGGCAGGGGCCGCAGATGCCGTAAAAGGCATCCGTAAAAGACAAAAGGTTTCCACAGAGAGCGCAGCCGGCGGGGAAAAGTCCTTCCCATAATGCGGCCAATAAGGGAGCGGTTTTTTGATACAGGGATAAATCTGTCCATAGCGGGGTTTTCATACCTATAAGAGGGCATTATCCTGTACGGCGCTTGTATCAACGGCGATTTTTAGGGGAAAAGCCCCGGTATCTTAATCAAAAAGTGTGGGCGAAGCGGACTCGGTAAAAAGGCGGCCGGATTTATGCCCTTCGCGTTTAAGCAGATCCTTCCAGCGGTAAACAAGCTTAAGCCCTTCCAGGGGTGTTATAGTATCGGGGTTTAGGGCGGACAGTTCCCGAATTACTGCCCGGCCCGGCAGTTCTGCGGAACACGGTGATACCGCCTCCGTTTTTGCTGCTTTGGCATTTTCTCCGCCGGGGAGCAGGGCCGTATCTTTTTGCCGGATAAGATCCAACACTTCCCCGGCCCGTTCCAGCACCGCCTGGGGAAGTCCCGCCATGCCCGCAGCGTGGAGTCCGTAGGACTCCGCACTGGGCCCTTCCTTAAGTTTACGAAGAAAGATGATGCTGCCGTTTTGTTCCAGTACTTCCATGGAACGGTTTGCCATACCGGAATGTTCCAGCCGGGAAAGTTCATGGAAGTGGGTGGCAAAGAGGGTACGGCACCGTATCCTGTTAAGAAGGTCCTCGCAAACCGCCCAAGCAATGGCCAGGCCGTCGGCGGTTCCGGTACCCCGGCCTACCTCGTCCATGATCACCAGGCTCCGTTCTGTGGCAGTGTGCAGTATGTGGGCGGTTTCGTTCATTTCCACAAGAAAGGTCGATTCCCCCCGGGCCAGATTGTCCGAAGCTCCCACCCGGCAATAGATACGGTCGGTAATGCCGATAAACGCTTCCCGGGCGGGAACAAAACAACCGATCTGGGCCATGATCGTAATTAACGCTGCCTGCCGGAGGTAGGTTGATTTTCCTGCCATATTGGGGCCGGTTACCAGGGCAAAGAAAACACCCTGCGGACAAAATTCCAGGCAGAGATCGTTGGGAATAAATTCCCCGCCGGGCAGATGGGCTTCCACCACCGGATGGCGGCCTTCGGTAATGAGTGTCCGGTTTTCTTCATCAACCACCGGACGAATCCATCCCCTAATAGTGGCGGCCCAGGCAAGTGATTGGGCAGCGTCCAACTCTGCAATCAGCCTCGCCGCAGAGCTGATACGTCCAAGCTGGGCTTTGGTCTTTTCCCGGAGTTCCAGAAAGAGGTTTTTTTCCAGTTCAATGATCCGGTCGGAGGCGCCGTTAATGTCCGATTCAAGTTTGGCCAGGGTATCGGTGGTAAAACGTTCACCCGTAACAATGCCCTGGCGGCGGATAAAGTACGAAGGAACCCGGGAAAGATGGGTTTTGGTTACTTCAAAAAAATAACCGATAAGCCGGTTATAGCGGATTTTAAGGCTTGGTATACCCGTGGCGGTTTTTTCTTTTTCAAGGTATTCCTCCAGCATGATCCTGCCATGTTCTTTAATAGTCCGCAGTTCATCCAGTTTAGCGCTGTAAGCGCTTTTGATAAGATTGCCTTCGGTAAGCAGAATAGAAGGATTTTCCGCCAGGCCCCTTTCCAGCAAAAGCCGGGTTTCTTCCAGTACGGTAAAATCCCCGGCGCCAAAAGAAGCGGCCTCGCTTGATTCAAAACAGATCTTGTTTTTTTCCGGTTTTTCCAGGACTATCTCCCGCATTTCTGCCAAACCGGAAAGGGCATTCATGATCGAAACCATGTCTTTGCCGTGGGCCTTGTCCATGGCAAGCCGGGAAGAAAGCCGTTCCAGATCGGGGGTTTTTGCCAGCATGGTCCGGAGCAAACTTAACATTTCCTGATCCCGGTAAAAACTTTCGGTCAGGTCAAGCCGCCGGCCGATACATTCCCTGCTTTTTAGGGGATGGAGCAGCCGGCGGCGGAGCAGCCGCCTTCCCATGGTGGTTTTTGTCTCGTCCAGGATACTAAAGAGTGAATACTGTTCCGTCCCGTCCCGGAGGTTCCTGACCAGTTCAAGGTTACCCTGGGTTGCTTCGTCCACTGCCACATAATCGCTTTTGCCGTAAACTCCCAGGGTCCTGACATGGGGAATAAGGCTCTTTGCCGTTTCATCAAGGTAATCCAGAAGCGCCCCGGCGGCGATAATTTCGGGCGAAAAATTTTCCAGGCCAAAGCCCTTAAGATTGGCGGTACCAAACTGACGGCAAAGCCGAGTAAAGGATTTTTCCCGGTCAAAAAGCCAGTCCGCCCAGCGGTTAAGCACCAGCCCGGTTTTTCCCTCAAGCCGCCGGGTTAAAGCGGGCAATTCCGTTAAAAGTGATTCGGCGGCGATAATTTCCCGTATCTCCAGCCGTTCCAGTTCCAGGCCAAGAAACGAAACGGCATTTTCTGCGGGAAAGGAAGTGGCATAAAAAGCGCCGGTAGAAAGATCGATGTAAGCAAACGAAACGGTCTCTCCCGCCAGGGCTGCCGATGCCAGATAATTGGCGCTGCCCTTTTCCAGATAATTTTCGTCCACCGTGGTACCAGGGGTGATAATTTCCACCACCCGCCGTTCCATCAATTTGGTTTTACCCGGTTCAGAAACTTGTTCGCAGACAGCTATTTTTTTTCCCAGCCGGAGCAGCCGGGCCACATAACCCTGGGCCGCATGGTAGGGAAGGCCGCACATGGGCAGTCCATTCCGCTGGGTAAGGGTTAAATTAAGGAGCGAAGAAACCTCCAGGGCATCTTCGGCAAACATTTCGTAAAAATCCCCCAGCCGGAAAAAAAGAACACTGTCACGGTGTTCCTTTTTAATGGAACGGTACTGATCCAGCAGGGGGCTATCGCCCGCACTCAAATGGGATATCCTGGCTGTTTGATTCGTTAACGCCTGGTAGTTCCGGTGCGGATCCGTTCAATAACCTTGTTGGTAATATCCACCGACGGGCTGTACCAGAGAATTCCCGTATCACTTTTGCTCAGGATCATACTGTACCCTTCACTTTCTGCCACGAGCCGCAGCACATTGTTAATCTGGGTGGTAAAGGATTCATTTTTGGACAACTGTTCCCGGTCCCGTTCAAGTTCGGTATAGCGTGTATCAATGTAGTTTTTGGTGGACTGGATTTTTGCCTTAATCTGGTTTTCCAGGCTTCGTATCTGATCCCGTTTCTCGGCGGCCTTGGCTTCTTCCAGCCGGGCATTGAGATCCTGCAGTTCCCTGTTCATGCGGTCAATTTCCGCCTGTACCTTGTTCCGCTTTTCATTGAAGGCCTTCGCATCCGCCGATTGTTCGGCAAAAGCGGAAAAAATCCGGTTCATATCTACCACGGCAAAACGGGTGATAGATGCCTGGGCAGAAAGAAAAACAGCTGTTCCCAGTAACACAAACAGGAAAACAAAACGTCTCATATACAACCTCCCTAAGTTGTAGGTATCGCAAAAGAAATAACAAAATCAAGGCCCGAAGTAGGTTTGCTGGCATTTCTGAACATGGAACCTTCCTGGAATTGGACCTGGCCGTCTTTGATAATAAAACGTTTGGCCAAAAGGAAGCGGAAAGGGAACTGGGCTATGGTAAAACGCAGCCCTCCGCCGTAGCTAAACCGCCAATTTTCGGCATCCAGATGACTAAAGAACTCCGCCGGTGTTACAAGGTTACTTGAATAGGGGGCATTCCGCCGGGAAGCCACAATACCGGATGCTAAATCGGCATCAAAAAACAAGTCCAGGGCCAGAAGGTTCGGCACCAGGGGTATACGCAGTTCCGCCCAGTTTTCCCAAAGAGCGGTACCGCGGTTAAGCCGTTCACCATACCAGCCCCGGCCTATGAACATACCATCAATATACAGTTTGTTAACATCCTCTATCATGGGGAGATCCATGCCAAACTGGGGGAAGATAAACGAAACACCCGTATGGAGGGCCAGGACGGTCTTAAAACTCCATTTTTCGGTCACCGGTAAATTTATCAGGGTAAAGAAAACTTCCGCTTTGGTATCACTGCGGATATAGTGTTCCAGTTCCACGGGGAAAAAACCATGAAATGAAAAACGCTGGCTGGCATAATAACCTTTTCCGGGATCGTAATAAAGGTCCCGGTTATCCAGCGAAACCATGGTCCAAAAGGAGTTAACCGGGGTCCAGTCCCCGTTCCGTTCCCGGATAACCGGATCAAAGGGCCGGATTGTTTCGTCATACGTATTGTTGATAAAGCCGGTACGGATCCCGCCTCCGGTTCCCAGAACACCCAGCCGGGTAGACCAGCGGTAGGTAGCGGAAAGTCCCAGAGAAAGGTACCACTGGATATACTCCATCAGGTATTCGTCGGAAGGGGACTTGCGGGCATCCACATATTCATCGTAACTGCTAAACCCGTCAGGATACGCCTCATCTTCGTCGCCATAAAAGATAGGACCGTTGCGGCCGTTGTTCATGGCGGTAGTTCGTTTTGCATGGTTCAGGGTTAAATCCACTCCCCATGACAGGGGAATGTCCTTAAACCAGCGCTGGGAATAGGAAAGAGAAACGCTTTGGCTTGTGGTTGAAGCGTTAACTTCCGCTTTTACCTGGTTGCCGTAACCCAGAAAGTTTCTGTCGGTCCAGCTTAAAAGTCCTGATATGGGAAAATCATCTGGATTGGAAGAACCGGAAAAGGTAAGGCCAAACATAATATCCGTGGTGTGCCCTTCTTCCACATTGATGATAAGGTCCATAAGGCCGTCTTCGCTTCCTTCAACCGGTTCGGGGTATACATTGGAAAAGTACTGTAAATTCATTAAGTTACGGTAGGCGCTGGTTACTTTTTCGGTAGAATAAATGTCTCCCGCTTCCAGCGGTATTTCCCGGAGGATCACAAAATCTTTGGTTTTACTGTTTCCCCGGATAACGATATTTTCAATATGGGCTCTGCCCCGTTCAACAATGGTTATATGGTACCCGATAGTTCCTTCTTCAGAATCCCGCCGTTCTTCCCGGCGTATATCGTTATAGATATAACCGCTTTCATAATAAAGTCCCGACACCCGCTGAAGGTCCAGTTCCAGCTGGGAAGCGTTGGCGGTTTTATTGGGGCTTGACCTGACCTTTGCAGCAAGCTGTTCGGTGGTAAAAATGTCGTTGCCCTCAAAGGTAATCCCGGTAAAGGTATAGGTTCTTCCTTCATAGATACGGTAGGTAATAACCAGGTTATTATTGCCCCTCTCGTCCTTGGTCATTTCCTGTACTACGTCGGTTACTTCAGCGTCCAGGTAACCCCTGTCCCGGTAATACCGGTTAAGGGCCTCCCGGTCGGCGACCAGTTTGGTATCCTGGTAGGCGCCATTCCTGACCAGTCCCTTGGGTTTCATGGAAAGCTGCCCCCGGAGGCTGCTGCTGGAAAAGACCGTATTACCCTCAAAAAAAATGTCGGTAACAATGACCTGGGCCCCTTCGGTAACGGAAAACACCAGTTCCACGGTATTGTCCTCGGCGGGCCGGGTTTCGGAGCGGACTTGAATATCCGGATAGCCTTTTTCCTGGTATTTATTGCGAATGGCCGTTTCATCGGCCCGGATAATCATGCTGTTGGCAACATCGTTTATCTTGCTGGTAATGGCATCCAGGAGATCCCGGCGCTTGACCCCGGTATTACCCGCAAAGGTAATTTTGGACACCGTGGGCCGTTCCTCCACCTTAAAGAGAAGAACCACTTCGTTGGCCGAATCGTTGGCCGGCAGGACCGAAGGAGTAATAAGCTCAAAGTATTCCAGGGCATAGAGTTTAGCCTGGAGTTCCAAAAAGATGCTGTCCGAAAAGGCCCTGCCCCGGTAAGATTCTACAACACTGTCCAGTTCGGAAAGCCGTATATGCCGGTTACCGTCAAAACGTATATCCCTGATTGGTTTACCCTGGTACCAGTCGGGCGCCAGCGCCGTCTGGGCAAAACAAAAACCGGCAATTAAAACCAACAGTATCGCTGCAAAAAATGAACGCATTAAAGCTCCTGGATTTAGTATACAGGGAATTAAAATCTTTTTAAAGAGACCAGCGCCATATCAGGGTTATGGACTGGCCGCTTACATAACCTGCCACCGGATCGGAGAGTTGACCGGTATAGAAGTATTCCTCGTATTTGGGACGGAGATTCCACCGTATGTCAAAGAGGGGGGTCCGGAAGTCAAGCCCCAGTTCCGGTTCAACCCGGATACCCCCATACTGGACCTGGTATTCGTCATAACGGAAGGTAAACATCCCCTGGAGGAACAGGTCGGGACTAAGGTATTTACCGGCAAAAATGGTGGTATTATCCAGGTAGGTACCCACGGTTGCCGGCCGCCGTTCCGGTTCATCCGGTTCCCGGGTTCTGACTGCTTCATAAATGGCATTTTGGAGAAACTGGGTCCTGAACGAGAACATATCCAGCCCCAGGGTATTCCGGATTAGCCGTTCCGCCTGATGGAAAACCAGGGTTTGGAGTATAACCTCGGTACCAAAGTTAAGAACCGGCCTTGCGGTGGGGGTTTCTCCGGCGGAAGGAGCCTGGCCCAAGAGGCTGTAAATTTCCAACTGGGAAAGAGAGGGGGAAGACTCAAACCGGGGAATATACATCTGGGTCTGGCCATTGGGACGAATGGCGCTGAGGGGTACATTATCTATAACCATGGTGATTGTTACCGGGCCGTCCTCATTCCGGTCCCGCAGTTCTGCCCGGACGCTGATGCGGGGATCAATCTGCGGTTCGTTGCCGTTAAAACGGAGCACTCCTTCGCGGATATAGAAATTGCGCTGGAGCTGCAGGACTTCTCCGCCGCGAAGAACCACATCCCCATCCATGCTAAAGTGGGGAATACGGGTGTCCCCGGTAATTCGTACCCCGGTTCCCATTTCTCCATAGGCCCGGAGGACAGGGGTCCTGGGATCGGGCCAGATAAATTCTACCCGCCGGCCCGCTTTTATGTAGATATCGGTAATAATATCCATATCCGTAGAACGGGCGTTGTTCATTTCATCGGGATTGATTGTTATCTCCGTATCGTTGGCATTGAGGTTTCCCGTGATGGTCATGATTTCCTTGTTTTCCATCAATAGGTTAAGATTCCCCGTGGCATTACCACTGGCCAGTACGCCGGAAAGATCAAAGTCAAAGGGAATGCTCCGGTCAACCTCAATATCCAGGTTAAAACTCGGAATCCACCGGTTAAGCCGGATCCAGCCGCTTACCCGGCCGCCGCCGCTGCCGCAGGGCGCCGCCACGGGGCCAAAGGAAATTTCATTCCCTTCCAGAGTGATAAGCCCCGTTCCGGGGCCAATCTTTTCCTTTACATACTGGGGTACGGTGAGGAAAACGCCGGAACCCCAGGCAGTACCGGCAAATTCGGGATCAAAGATTGAACCGTATAACCTGGTTTCTCCGCTTAGAAAACCGCCGGTAAAGTTAATAACCTTATTTACCGGAATGATCTTCCAGAGACTCTCCAAATCAATAAATACCCCGCTTGCCCAAACATCAATAAATGTTTTTTCCAGAGTCCCCGCAATAGTTCCCTGGACCGGAGAAGGGGCAGCAAGGGAAGCGGTAATAACCCCGTTCAAGAGACTGCGTTCCCGGAATTCCAGATGCAGCATATCGCCGGGACCGCCGGAAAGACGGAACATCCCCTCCCCGTTTTCACCGGAGGGGATCCGGGTAAAGACAAAGGCAAAGGGTTCAGGGGCCGCTATGTCGTTAATGTAGGCCCGGCGGACATCTATGATGCCCGAAAAGGAAGTCGTTTCCAGATCCAGCCAGTTTTTGCCGGGCCGGAAATTCATGCCCAGCGCCAGATTTGCCCCCAGGTACTGGTCATTAACTTTGCCGGTAATACGTGATTCTGTTTCCAGGCGGCCCGCGCTTCGATCCACCGAAAGGTAGGGAATCTCCGTTTCCAGTTCCCCCGCAGAAAGTTTAAGCTGGGAAAGGAGCAGCCGTTCCGGATCCAGAAGGCCGCGGCCGCCCAGGGAAAAGGTTTTGTCCCCGGCTCTGCCCGAAAGGGCCTCCAGGCCGATGTTTACCGTATACTGTTCAGCATTGGTAAAGCGGCCGGTAAGATCCGCCGTCAGCTTGAGTTCGTTATTATTGTCCATAAAACGGTCAAGCCTAAAGGACGATGCCCTTCCGCTAAAATCCAGGACCCCTCCTTCAAAAAAGAGATCCCCCGACAGCGTTTCAGTTTCTCCGTTTTTTAATACAAAGGAGCCGTCGATAACAGAAAACCCGGTATCCCAAACCGCTGCGGCAGACCCTTCCAGCGGGACAGTTTGATCCGCATAGTAAATCCGGTCCAGGTTAAGCCCGTTTTGATTTGCCGCCCCATGAACAAAAAACCCCGTCTGGGATCGGCCCCTAAGCCCCCGCAGTTCCAGACGGCTTATCAGCAGGTCCCAGGACGAGGCACTACGGTATACCAGGGATGAAACAAAGGTTAAGTAGGTACTGCGTTTCCTGCCGGGGACAGCAACACCAAAGGCTTCTGCGGAACCGGACCAAACATCTTCCTCTTTTTCCAGCCGTACCGAAAGATTATCCGGCCCCCAGACGGCCAGGGTATTGTTCCCGTAACGGCCCTCTAGCCAGTAATCAAAATTGAGGTAGGAAAACTGAAAACTAAAGACCGCAGAACCATAGGCGGAAAAATCCGTCTCCAGGCTGAATTCAGCGAACCCCCGCCGCCAGCGCAGTTCGCCGCCGCTTACCGAGAGGTCGTGTTCTGTTCCGGTGATGGAAGCATCAACGGTTAACGAAGATCCAAGGGCGGCGCTAAAGCGGCTTGTCTGGTACGACAGAAGGGTAAAGTCGGTAACAAAAAGAAGCTCCATAGAAAGAACCGCCTGTTGGGTCATCTTTCCCGGAGCTGCCAGGGTTACAAAGGGCCGGGCCATGTCGAGCAGCGCAGTAAGGGGAAAATCGTTCAGCGCCGCCCTTCCCTCCAGTTGGGGCGGCTTTCCTGGTACTGCAAGGGTATAGGTGCCGCTGCTGGTAAAACTGCCCGTTTTACCCTGACGCTCAAAACCAATCTCATAGAGGGCCCTGGTTTTTTCCCAGCTTAAGGTACCCGCAATCGAAGAAAGTACCAGTTCTCCTATGGAAAAATAGGGCGAGCCCAGATAGAGTCTATTGACCCCGCCGGGAGAAAAATTCAGGGTACCGTTTAAATCGCCGCTGCCGGTAAAGGTAAAATCCGAAAAAACCATTCTTCCCCGGGGCATAAAGGGATTAAATACAAGGTCTCCCTCATAACTGGCAAAACCGCGGCCTGCCTCCACATTGAAGCGGGAAAACACCAGCCGTTCCCGGTCTCCGTTCCCGACCAAAACAAAACCCCGGAGGGGTACATGAGCGGAAGCGCTTTCCTGTTTGTGTTCATGTTCCGCATTCAAATCAAAACGGTAGACCAAAGCAGAAGCTGTGTCTTTATTCATAAGAAGGGAAGCATTTCCGGAAAGGCTCAGTCCCAGGGCCGCTTTTGCTTTTTCCAGCGGACCAAAAAACCGTACCATATTTCTGAGTAACAGTTTTTCCGCACTAAAAGAAAGGGAAAGATCACCATTGTCGAACCGGTACCTTGCGGAAAGTTCCAGAGCAAGCCCATCCTTGTCCCGTTCAAAGAAAATGCTGTCCCGGGAAAAGGAAACCGAAAAAACCTGTTTTTCAAGGGCAAATCCCCGGCCTTCAATGGAGTCTATGCTTATGCGGACCATACCGTCATCAAACTGATCCGATACATCACCGTGGATTTGTCCCCCTATGGATATTCCCGCCGCCGCAGGTGTCTTTTGCCAGCTCCCCTCTGCCCGGATGCGGCCGTCTTTTATTTCGCCATCCAAAAAAATACCGGTAACAGCCAGGACGGTTCTTCCCCGGGAAAGGGAAAGACTGCCGTTCCGGAGAACTACCTGACATTCAGGGGGCAGAAAGATTTTTCCACCCTTGCGGGAAAAAAGTGAACGAAGATCACTATCCCGGTAGACATCAAAAAAAAGGGAAGGCCCTTCCAGAATCAGGTTCCGTATCACCCCGGCGCCTCTTCCACGGAGCAGATCCAGAAACGAGTATTCCAGATAAAACCGTTCAACGCGCATCAAAGCTTTTGTTTCTTCGCCAATGGTCAGATCACGGATTTCTACCATACCGATAAGGGAAGGGCTTAGGGAGCTATAACGGATGGGCCGGTTAAGGAATTTTTCTCCCTCGCCGACAAGCCCTTCCCGCACTATGGTAATATGCCTGTTGATTACCGCCATGAGGGGACGGAACAGGAGAGCGGTGGTTCCCGCCAGGGTCAAAAAAATAAGTAATTCTACAAACACAAGGCGTTTGGTACGAGTATCCACCGGCAGTCCCTATAATTTTGAGCATAACCGTTTTAGACGGAAATTACCATTATCAGTATCGGTATAAAAGGCAAAGAGCAGTGGTAGAACCGCTTTTTTCCATGGTACACTTGTACCATGGTTTTACGGAATTTTGCCGTCATCGAAGGATGTGACGGCAGCGGTACCACTACCCAGCTGGAACTGTTAAAACGGCGGCTGGATTACCGGGTTTCCTCCAAAGAAGGCCCCTGGGAATACCCCAAAAGGGCATCCGGGAGTTTTGTGGCGGAAACAGAATCGTTCTACGATTCCCTGGCACTTTTTGCCACCGCCGAACCAACCCAGGGTCCGGTGGGGCTCCTGATCCGCCGTATTTTGCGGGGCGAAGAACAGGCGGAAAAGGAGACCCTGGCCCGGCTTTTTGCCGCTGACCGGACAGAACACCTCTATGCCCCGGGGGGCATTGTTGAACGGTGCCGCCGGGGCGAATTGGCCGTATCGGACCGTTATACCCCCTCTTCCCTGGTGTACCAGGGCCTGGAATGCGGCAGGGAATTTGCGGCGGCCCTTAACGATTCCTTTCCCCTGCCGGAATTGCTCGTTTATCTGGACATTGATCCCGGCACCGCCATGGAACGGATCGGAAACCGAGGAGAAAAAGAAATCTACGAAAAGGCGGATTTTCAGGCCAGGGTACGGGAAGCCTATCTAGGCCTGCTCCCTGACTGGGAAAAAGAAGGGGTCCGCATCCTTTCCCTGGATGGCAAACAGCCCGCCGAAACACTGGCAAATGATATCTGGAGGGCCGTAACGGAAATGCCGATAATGCAAGGGAGTGAAAAACGCAGCGCGTAACATTCCGGTTTTGTTGATCCTCGTCCTTTTAGCGGGCCTCCCGGCGCCGCTGGCGGAGGCGTATCCGGTAATGTACAAAGAACAGTACTATAAACTCTTTCATGTCCATTACAATCAATATCCTGATGATACCATGGAAAATATCTTCTGGCTTGAACAGGCCCTTAAGTCTGCTTTTGCCAACCCCCTCTATGCCCTGGCCAAGGTGGAAACAGAGGAACAGTACGAAAAGTACTGTTACCTCTTTATGATGCACCTGAACTTAAAGATGATAGAACAGTACCTTTTTTTGGCCAACAAATGGAACAAACGGCATGCCTATTTTTACAATGCCCCCTGGAAAGAGGAAAACCTTAAAAGTCTGGATATCGCCGAAACCTGTTTTAAAACTGCCCGGTATTACTGGACAGAAGCCCTGGGCTGGGCGGAAAAGGCCCGGGAACGGCGTTTCCTTTTTATGCATCTTCCCAAGGCGGAATTTTGGGAAGACGAGGCATACCGGATCATTGAGCAAAAAACCCTGGATTACGGCAGAACCATAGAGCGGGAGCTGGCCATGCTCCAGTCCGTCCGGGAGCAATTCCAGGCCATGGAAGGCCCGGAATCCCGGACAGAGCCCCGGACGGAACCGGGTCAGATAGAAGCGAGCCGGACAGAGCCGGGCGCCGGGGCGAACTAAAAAAGTTCGCCCTGGGGGGTGCCCGTTCCTCCCTTGGCAGATTTTTCCACCAGTGCAATAAAAGCGTCTTCATCGATAATCGGTATCCCCAGATTCCGGGCCTTGGTATTTTTTGCCGACCCCGATTCGGTATCGTTGGTAACAAGATACGAAAGATCCTTGCCCACCGAAGATTTAGCCGAAGCTCCCAGGGCCTTGACCTTTTCTTCCGCTGCACTCCGTTTCATGGTCCGCAGTTCCCCGGTAAAACAGAACGAAAGCCCCCGCAAGGGCTGATCCTCATCCCTTGGCGGCGGAGTTATGCTGATGATCCCCGCGTCCAGGATCTTTGTAATTTCCTCCGACAGGGCCGCGACTCCCTGTACGATGGTTTCTGCGGTAATACTCCCGATTCCCCATATTTTTGCCAAATCCTCCGGGGCAGCGGTCTTAAGGTTTTCCAGCGTATTGTAACCGGCAGAAACCGCCCGTTCCATGATATGCTCTCCCACTCCTTCCAGATCCAGACCGGCAATAAAGACCTGGAGGGGAAGCTCCCGTTTGGTCCTGATATGACGTATAACCTTGGCGGCGGATTGTTCCCCCATCCGTTCCAGTCCCGCCGCTTCTTCTGCCGTAAGGGTATACAGGTCGGAAATGTTTTTGATCCTGCCGGAAGCAAAAAGCTGGCGCAGGAGCTTGTCCCCCAGCTCCCGGATATCCAATACGGACACCCACTTTTCCAGCCGGTGATGGAGCCGCTTGGGACAGTCCGCATTGGGACAAAGAAGCCGCGTTCCCTCATCCCGAAGCGGCGTATTACAGCTTCCGCAGACAGAAGGAAAGTTTATTTCTGCAAGCGGTTCCGGCGGCAGCGCCCCCTCCGGGGCAAGGCCCTCTATTTTGGGGATAATCTCCCCGCGTTTTACCACCGAAACAGCGGAACCAATTTTTAAGCCCATGGCCCGGATCATGTCAGGATTGTTAAGGTTTGCCCGTTGTACCGTGGTTCCCGCCAGACGTACCGGATCGATCACGCCGATGGGGGTATAGGTGGCGCCGGACTCGCTCCATTCCACTTCACGGAGTATACTGAATGCCGTTTCCAGTTCAAACTTAAAGGCAATCTGCCGTTCCGGACGGGCCCGGCGCAGATCCGCAGGGTCGGTGGTTTTGTCTTTTACCACAAGGCCGTCTATGTCAAAAGGAAGGGTTTCCCGTTTTACGGACACCTCTTCCCGATAGGCGATAATGGAAGCGGCATCGGAAAATTCTTTACATTCGGTCGCCGTAAACCCCTGTTCCTTAAGCCAGGCGATTTTTTCGGCTTCGTTTTTAAAAAAGCCGTCGTTCCCCGCAGCCGAAACATCATAGGTAATAAGGGTCAGGTCTTCGCTCCCTGTCCCGTCCTTGCGGCGCATAAGGCCGTTGGCGGCGTTCCGGCAATTTGCCTTGTCCTGGTACTTTTTCTGCCACACTTCGTGGGTCATGATCACTTCGCCGCGGACGCCGCCGGAAAATGCTGTTTTGAGCGAAGCCGCGACTCCCTTCATACGCCGGGCATTGGCGGTAATTTCATCGCCTATGGTTCCGTCTCCCCGGGTAACGGCTTTGGTAAGCCTGCCTTTTTCGTACTGCAGTTCCAGGCTTGCTCCGTCAAGTTTGTACTGGACAATAAAACCGCCAAAATCCCGGTTAACGAGCATCTTTTCCGCCCAGATGGTAAACTCACCGGGGTTGGCGGCCTTTTCCTGGCTTCCCATGGGGATAAGGTGTTTTGTTTTGGGAAAGCCGTCGCTGGTGTCCGCACCGACTTTTGCAAGTACCGGGTTTTTGGGGGCAAGGGTTTTTAATTCGTCCCAGAGCAGATCAAATTCCGCATCGGAAATTTCTGCCTCGCCGTTGTAGTAAGAA
Organism: Spirochaetia bacterium; assembly: GCA_025997795.1. GTDB lineage: Bacteria > Spirochaetota > Spirochaetia > Treponematales > Breznakiellaceae > BNVB01. The sequence continues at coordinate 14,658 of BNVB01000045.1, forward strand.
GCCTGGTACTTGACGATAAGCCGTTCCAGGGCTTCGATCCGTTCTTTGTTTCCAGCCATGTTATGCCTCTTTATCTTTCTTAAGTCTTAACGCGCTCCATATATATTTCCCGCACCAGGTGATTTTTGTCCAGCCCTTTTTTCTCAAACTTGGTCTGGACCCGCCATTCCAGGGGCGGCGCAAATCCCCCATGGGGATTGGTCAGCGCCGGAACCGCCGAAAAAACCTCAAGGGCGCTTTGTGCATATTCTTCCCAATCGCTAACAAAGTACACATAAGCGCCGGGGCATAAGCGGGAAGCAAGCAGTTCCGCAAAAGGTTTCTGGATAAGCCGCCGTTTGTGGTGCCGTTTTTTGGGCCAGGGGTCGGGAAAAAAGATATGAAAGGCCGCCGCCGAAACGGGGGCGATCATTTTTTGCACCACATCCACCGCATCGTGTTCGATGATGCGGATATTGAGGAGGCCCCGGGTTTCCGCCTCCCAGATAAGTTTTCCTATGCCCGCCTTAAATACCTCGATGCCCACATAGTTTTTGTCAGGATTGGCGGCGGCAATTTCTGCCGTGGCCCTTCCCATGCCAAAACCAATTTCCACGGTAACGGGTTTATTGTTACCAAAAGAAGCGGCAAAATCCGCTGGTTCGCCGGTATAGGGAATAAGGTAATGCCCTGTTTCATAACTACGGGTCTGGGCGGGGGTCATTCTTCCCGAACGGAGAACAAAACTTTTTAGATGAGCGGAATCGCCGCCTGGATTATCCATCAGTTGCGAAGGGGAACAATGTCGGTAAAAGCCGAAACAGACCGGCCGGGGTCTCTGGCCCAGAGGGCCAGTGATTCCGCCCGGGAAGGAAGCCCCAGGGCGGAAAGGTTTCCTTCCATTGACGGAGGTACTATGGTAAGGAGATAATTTCCTTCGTTGTCGTAGGCCAGGAGGTTTTGTTCCGGATAGCGGGAATCGATACGGTAGGTATCGCCGTTGATCACCAGAAGGGGGAATTCCCGTTCCGGGGCATCAAAACTTAGGGTCCGTTCCGCCCTGCTTCCTCCTTTGTCCACCAGCACCGCCCGGTAAAGACCCCGGGGCAGGGAACTGCCGTCTTCCATGGTGATGGATCTGCTTCCTATCCAGGCATCGCCATCCACGGTCTGGGTAATCCAGTTCTTGCTTACAAGCTGCCAGGAAAGACCCTCCCAATCGTGGTAGAGCCACAGTTCTTCCAGGTCTTCAATGCCGTCATTATCCCGGGGAAGGACAAAAAAGGTAAATCGTTCCACCGGATTTCCGCCGTTTTCGTAACACACCAATTCCAGGGAACCGTAACTTATTTCCGGGACCGCCTGGGAACAGGAAAGAAACGCACAACAGCAAAGAAAAATCAACAAAAACCTCTTGCCGGAATCTACCATGGGGAATTTCACCATAAGCCTCTAAATGCCAAAAGTAAGGGTTGTTATCGTTTGGGCGGTAAATTGGGTTACCATGGATTCAAAGCGGATCCCCATATTTTCACAGGCTTCACTGACAAAAGAAAGATAAAACATCCCCAATTCCAGATCATTACCCCCGCCGTGAAGCTTTTGGTAAAATTCAGAAAGATTAAAACGCTTTACATCGGCGGCTTTGGTAACCTCAAAACTTTCCCGGGTTTCCTTGTAATTAATATCCCGGTCATAAAGCAGTATTTGAAACCTGCCCCGTTTTCCTATGGCCAGGCTGGTTCCCCCCAGTTTCCAGGAAAAGGTCAAGAGATTATTTTTTTTTCGCAGCGATTCAATCACCGGAAGCCTTAGTTTAGGATCCTGTAAAACTGTCTGCATATCCACCTGGCTGGTTCCATAGAGCAGTTTTGCTTCCCGGAGGATATTGAGATTTTCGATATTTGAGGCCAGTTCCATGAGTAACAGCGATGCATATTCGGCGATATTCGATTTTTTTAAGAATTCCGAAAGGCTGCTCCGTACATCCCGGATAACCAGGTAAAATTCCCGGGTCTTACGGAACTTAAGCAATACAAACCAGGTTAAGGGGTAAACGGCGCCTACAAAATTTTGCAGCAGTTCTTTGTGGGTTTCTATTTCATCCGGCAGAAGGGTTTCGTCGTTGTTTATCCGGGCATAAATTGGTTCAACCAGTTCGTCCTGCATTTTCCTTAGTTCATCTTCGTGCCGATCGACAAAGGACTGCAGCAAACCTTCTTTAAACTGGGTTTTTTCGTCAATCACCAGGGATGGATTGGCATGGTTCCACTGTTTAACCGGATCTGCCTTTAGCACCTGTTCCAAAGAAACTTCTGCATAGTTACGGTACAAAATGCCGGATACGATAAGTTTGGAAAGTTCGATGATGTCCGATCTGCTTTCCACCGGTTCCACGCCGGAAACCTCGATTTTTGAGATATAATCGGCCATCACCATGCGCTGGAGAAAGGCCGGCGTTACCTTGTCCAGCAATACTCCATAATCTTCGGATTTGTCACCCATGGTAAGGCGGTTAAAGCGTACTTTCTGGCGCATAAGGTCGGAAGCGCCTTCTTCGGTAAAAACAAATTTAAGGGGCAGTTCAATAATCTGTTTTTTCTCGGTTATGGACATTACCAGCGTACTTCCATTGAGAGGGGTGTTTCCATTAAAACCAGATCCGCCATGGAAACAGTATACTCCAGTTTTTGACCGGAGGTGGAACAGGTTCCGGGAAAAACAGCAGTTTTGTTTCCCGCTTTGTCAAACCAGGTATAGGCCGCTGTTCCGGGAACTTTCAAAGAAAGAGAAAAACTATACCCCTGCAAGGAATCTTTTACCACAAGACTCCATTCTTTGTCTGCCGGTTGACTGCCCGCAAAGGTAATTGAAAGTTTCCTGCCGGGAATATCCGGGCGGAATTCTCCGGCGCCAAAAAAAGCTGTCAGGGCTTCCGGCGAGGTAAAAGAAAGCTCCGACCGGTATATCCTGTCCTTTCCTTCTTCCCGTACAGTATAGGAAAGGAGTTTAAGCCCCGCTGTCCGGGAAACGGTTCGTTCCATATCGGCACGTCCCACCGGGACGGGGAGCCATTTTTCATTGCCGTCAAGTTTACCCAGATCTTCCAGTTCCCCGGCAAGCCGGTATTCCAGCTGCAATTTTCCTGAACCATCCCCATTAAGCTCAATAGAGGAAGATACGCCTATGCAGGAAACAATAAGCAAGAGCGGCATAAGCATCATGGACCGGATAATTCGGGGCATACTAGAACTCCTCAGAATGAATTTTCACATCGTGGATGCGTATCGCCGCTTCATTTTCAATCATTTTAAGGGCCTTGTTCAAGACCGATTCGCCGAAGACCCGGGAATTGGATACCAGGGCGGCGCCTATCTGTCCAAAGGAACGGGCCTCCTGTAAATCCACCTCCGCGGCGCTCAGGTGGAACCGCTGCCGGAGTTTATCGTTGATTGACTTAACTACACGCCGTTTATCTTTGATACTTTCCACACCGGGAATTTCAAAGATCAGCTGAATCATGGATACGATCATATTACCGATATTATATAGTAGAATACAGAAAAATGGCTTTTTTGCGAAGTACAAAGCGCCCGGGCGCAAAAAAATACCTATTGGCGGCGCTGTTATTCGCACTTGCCTTTTCCTCACCCGCCCAGGAAACACCGGAACCGGGGGATTCTGTAGAGGAAAATACCGTCGGGAGTGCCGTCGGGAGTGCCGACCGGAGTACCCGCCGGGCCCTGGAAGCTGCGGAAACCAGTTCTGAACGGCACCGGCGGGAAATAACCGAGGAAGCAAGCTCCCAGCTTTTTAACATGGATATCTGGGATAAAGATGTGGCGCTCTTTATCAACGGCTACTGGAAAGGCTCCTTAAGTCTTAACTGGGGGCTTGCCAATTCGCCCCTGGGAACATCCCCCCATTCAGACGATTCCCCCCTTCTTTTTACCCAGGAAGCGGATCTAACCCTTGCGCTGTGGCTCTGGCAAAAGTGGTTCCTTGAAGTAAGCTTTATCGACCACTATGATGTCAATACCTACCGGGCAGGCTACCAGGGCTTTCCCGGCGAAACGGTTCAGTATGTCGGCATCGGTAATACCGGCCTGGACTTTCCTGTATTCCCCTATCTGGATTTGGGGGGCGACTCCCCTTCTTCATTGGGTGTTTATGGACGCTTTGGTTCCCAAGAGCTTACCTTTCATACCCTGGTCCGCTATGACGCCGCCGCCAGGGAAGAACGAACCTTTGTTGGCAACCGGGAACGGAATTTTTCAAACCAGATTCCCGACAAACCCCTGCGGGGACGATCTTTTGTACTGCCCGATGAAGGTACCGGTACCATTACCGTGTACTTTGAAGACAAAAACGGTCCCTTTTCCGGCGGCGCTTACCGCTGGCGTTTGGCCAAAGCCAGCGAATACGCAGTAAGCGCAGCCTATGGTACGGTGGAACTGGTCCGGGAACATCCGGGAATGGTGGCGGTAAGTTATGCGGGGGTAAGTTCCGGGGGAGATTATACTTTACCGGGAAGCCCCACAAATTTTCTGGGTACCGTGCAAGACCATTTTGATGTTAGCCGGACTACTATTAAACTGGAAGATTATCCCCAGCCCGGCGGCGGTGCTGCCGGACCTGCTATAATCCCCATTAACGGCGTTAATGCCCTGGTGATCTATGAGCCGGGGACCTTTTCTCCCTTTGAACGGCAGAGCCGTTATCTGGCGCCGTCCAACAACAGCGAAGACGCTGCTTTGATTCACCTTGGAAGCGGCGAACGGCTTTCCGCTTATGAAGTAGTACCTGCATCGAGCCTTTCCATGGATCTAAGCCTCTATACCCTTACCGGCGATGATACCAGCCGCGGCATTTTTGAAGTGGTTGTTTCCGGCGGCGGACGGGACCGGAGGAACCTTAAAACCATGTGGCCCCTGGTGAACGGGCCGGGGGTTAATTATCCGGAACTGTACCTGCCCGGTTCTCCGGCCTTTACCGAAGATATCCGTCTCCGTTTTACCAATTACGGCCCCGCCGGTTCCTATACTATCGGTACTGATGTTATCCCCGGTTCGGTCCAGGTTTACCGGGGCGGTATTATCGACACCCAGGTACATTACAACCCGGGGAACGGAACGGTTACGCTGGTTAGCCCGGTGGGTTTTAGCGAAGTTATCCGCATATCGTACCTGAAACGCAGCGCAGAACGGCGGCTGGGAAGCCTGGCCGCGGGACTTGGGGTTATCTATAAACCGGAGGACAGCCCCTTTAGCGCCGAAGCCGCCCTGGGACTGCGCTGGAATGTTTCAAAAGAAGCCTATACCGAAGAAGGGGCTTCCAGCCCCGGTACGGTGGGTTTTGGCGGAAAAACCACCTGGGATTATGACAAGCTTAAACTAAGCCTTTCCCTGGGACTTGGTTTTGAACAGCCCGATACCACCGGCCTTTACCGCATAGCCGGCATGGAAGGAAAATCGGAAATTATCATGAGTGTTTCTACCAGTGCGGGGTTCATTTCGGAGAGACCTACTCCTGCCGCCTCCCCCTCCCCCACTTTATTTCCATTATGGTCAACTGTTCCAGCACCTGTTATACCACCAATGGATGGTTCCAACAGAATAGGCCTAGCCTACCGGAATTACCGGAAAACAGATTTTCTGGGCGGTTCCGAACTTATGCCCATTGACTGGTCCGCTCCGATTGTTTCCAGTCTGGAAGGTCCCTATCCTGCCAGGGATGGTGATATGGATGTCTTTGTGGCGGAATTTGATAATCTCGATATCAACGAATGGACCGGGTTTCAGGTTCCACTGGGCAGGGATGGCGAATTACTGGAACAAGCAAAAGCAATTGTTATTCCGGTCCGGTTTTATACTGCCGGCAGCCCCAATATTTTGGTAGTTGCCCAGTTTGGGACTCTGGCGCCGGAAGGTTCCGGCGGTACGGAAAATCCTTCCCTTATTGTTGAAGCGCCGCTTTTTTTTGGTCCGCCCAGTACTTTATGGACACAAGATAATACTCCCAATCAACAGTTAATTATTAACCTTACCGATGAAATGCGGCGTAAACTGCAAAATGCCAATCAAATGCGGATACTTATCATTCATACCGGTACTACTTCCAACCCCTATTCCGGCCGTCTCCTGGTTGCCAAACCTATTATCTATGGCGCATCCTGGCGGGCCATTACGGTGGATAGTAACCAAATCAAGGCCGCACCTGACACTGGATCAAATACCGTATCAATAGCGGAAGTACGGGCGCCGGATTTGAACAACAGTAAAATCAGCCGTCTCCATGAAAGCGGAACAAACCATGTTTTACAGGTCGAATGGGCTGGCATTAATTCGGCGGGAACCGATGGCAGAACCGCCGCTATCCCCTTAAGCAATTACCGGGCAGCAAGTTTTTACTTCAAGGGAGGCACCGCAACAAGAGACGGTATACCTTCTGGTTCGGATTTCCATTTTATTGTTTCCCGGGGACCAGAAGCCTACGGGGATCCGGGCAGAACTGCTTTGGAACTTACCATGAACATTCCGGCGGGACATCCCTTTACCGATAAACAGTGGCACAGCGTAGAAATACACTATGGTACGGAAACACAGCGGGTTTTGATTGACGGTACTGCATATCCGGGAACAATCCATTACCGCCCCGCAGCATTACGGGAAACGCAGGGAACCGGCGATTTTACCGGCGATGGACAATCGGCGTATGTGGCAGCCTTTTTTGAGAGTTCTTCCTCTTCCAGCGGTACATTCTACCTTGACGAAATTTGCCTGGAGGATCCGTCGCCATCCTACCGGATAAACGGCGGGGCCACACTGGACTGGAACCACCCGGAACCCCTCTTAAGTATTGGGGAGGTAAAAATGGTGGAACGGGTTTC
>BNVB01000046.1 GCA_025997795.1 Spirochaetia bacterium
GGTGGACATGGCCGCCATGGCCCTTAATTCAGTAAGTCCCCTCTACCGGGTATCGCTCTTGGGGACTCAATACGCTTCCCAGGCCATGAGCGAAAAGACCTATGCATCATCGCTTAAAAGCGCCGAAGAAGCCGCCCGGATCGTCAAAACAAAAACCACCCTGGGAATCCAAAACGGCATTCTGATTACCGTGCCGATTCCGGAAAAAGATGAACTAAACCCGGTTTTTATCAACGACAATATAGAGCGTGCTTTGGAACAGGCCGACGACAAGGGAATCCGCGGCAAGGCGACAACCCCATTCCTCCTGGCGGAACTGCACCGTACCACCGGAGGCAAAAGTGTGGCGGCCAACAAGGCGCTGGTATTTAACAATAGCCGTACCGCCGCCCAAATCGCCAAGGCGTATTACGCCCTATAGCAAAATGACACATCGAAAGTATCGAAGGTACTTTCGATGTGTCATTAATCGTGCGCGGGGTTTTTGCGTACCTTCTCAATAGCCTTTGAAACGGCGCTTTTAAGCGATGATGCATAGGTCTTTTCGCTCATGGCCTGGGAAGCGTATTGAGTCCCCAAGAGCGATACCCGGTAGAGGGGACTTACTGAATTAAGGGCCATGGCGGCCATGTCCACCACACAGGTATTACAGCGGCAGATAGTTCCCTGGTAGGCCCCAAGCTGGCGGCCCAGTTCTTCAATTACAAGTTTTTCTGATTCGTTTTTAAGATCCTCAAAATCATAGTCATCGGTAAAAGCCATAGTATCCTCCCGTTTCCAGTATACCATTACCCGGACGGCTTTTCAATATTTCATACTTGGCATGTCATAGTTGACAAGGATGCCGTTCTACTGCCGCTCCCTGGACAGGGGCACAAACTTGGCATAACGGGGAAGGAAGGTAATGTCGATTTTTCCCACCGGGCCGTTCCGCTGTTTGGCTATGATCAGCTCCGTTTTGCCGTCCGTTTCTTTACCGGGTTTAGCGTCCGATTCCCGTTCCCGGTGAAGAAAGATCACCAGGTCCGCATCTTGTTCAATGGAACCCGATTCCCGGATATCCGCCAGGTTAGGCTGCTTGCCCTCCGCATCCCGGCGGAGCTGGGAAAGGGCCACCACCGGTATATCCAGTTCGCGGGCCAGGCCCTTAAGGGACCGGGAAATTTCCGCTATTTGTTCATGCCGGGGTATCTCCCGGTTATCCGAAGTGATAAGGGTAAGGTAATCGACAAAGATGATTTTAACCCCATGCTGGGAACGGAGCCGCCGGGCCTGGGAACGGAGGTCCAGAAGTTTCATGCCCGGAGTGTCAACAATATAAAACGGAGCCTCGTAAATGCGCCCTGCGGCCTCGGTAATGCTGCCAAAGTCCCGGGGGGTCAAAAGGCCGGAACGGATCTTTTCCGATTCAATCCGGGCCTCGGAAGAAATAAGCCTGAGGCACAGGGCCATATCGGACATTTCCAGCGAAAAAAACGCAGCGGGGATCTTCCGCTTTATGGTAATATGTGACGCCATGGTCAGGGCCAGGGCAGTTTTTCCCATGGAAGGCCGCGCGCCGATAATCGCCAGTTCTGAATTCTGGAAACCCGAGGTAAGCGTATCAAGATCGTCAAAACCCGAAGGAATTCCTGTATAGGCTTCTTTAAGATGGTAGAGTTTTTCCACCATTTCGATTGCCGCCGGTACCAGTTCCTTGGTGCTCTTAAAAGAAAAAGCCTGGCGGTTTTCTCCCAGTTCAAAGATCCGCTGCTGGGCTTCTTCCAGGATCATACGGGATTCCTTTGATTCATCAAAGGAATTGGTATTCATTTCCGAAGAAACCCGCAGCATGGCCCGCCTGAGGGAACAGTCCTGTACCAGTTTTGCATAGTGATCGATGTTGGCGCTGGAGGGCACCACATTGGTCAGTGATGCTACATGGGCAGGCCCGCCGGCGGCATCGAGGTCCCCCATTTGACGCAGTTCCGCCACCACGGTAATAATATCCGCCTTTTGCCGGCCCTGGTTGTAAAGATTAAGGATTGCCTGGAATACTTTTTGGTTGGCGGTGGCATAAAAATCTGAAGCATTGATATATTGAAGAGCGGTATCTATGGCGTCGTTATCAAGCAGAATGGCCCCAAGAGCCGCCTGTTCCGCCTCATCGTTATGAGGCGGAACTTTGTCCCTAAGGGAAGGCATTATTCCGCCGGGTTCTCAGCGCTCTGGGAAGTTTCCGTAACAGCGTTTTCGGAAGGAGTGTCTGTTGAAAGAGCGGCTGCGCTGTCCGTGCTGCCACTGGCCGCGCCAGCATCGGCTGCGGCATTGGCAACGCCAGCACTAGCCGCGGTATCCGCACTAGCCGTACCAGCATTGGCCGCATCAGCATTGGCTGTTGTATCCGCCGAGCCTTCCACAGGGGCCGGGGTTTCTTCCGCCGCTGCATCCCGGCGCCGTCCCCGCTGGGGAGCGGGCGTTCTGGTTTCAGTTTTTACCGGCTGGCCTTCCACGGTAAGAGAACATTCGGCCCCGGCGCTTTCGTACAGTTTTATCGTTACTTTGTACTTGCCTACGCTCTTGATGGTATTACCGGCAATTTCGATTTTTTTCCGTTCAATCTGAAAACCCTGTTTAGCCAGTTCCTCCGACACGGTTTGAGCGGTAACAGCGCCGTAGAGTTTACCGTTTGCCCCGGCGGGCATGATCAGCGTCATGGTAAGGGCTTCGAGTTTTTCCTTAAGTCCCGCCGCATCCTGACGCTTCTGGGCCTTGCGGGTCTCAATTTCATCTTTCCGGGCTTCAAAGAGTTTTACCGTCCGGTCGTTATACGGAAGCGCTATACCCCGTGGAAAAAGATAGTTCCGGGCATAACCCTTGGCCACATCTTTTACATCACCCTCTTCGCCAAGGGTGGCAAGATCCTTGTTTAAAATTACCTTCATATCCAAGCTCCTTGTAAAAACCTTCTGTCTTCACGCCTCCGGAGTAGGAGGCGGCTCATCACGGGGTACCCGGAAGGGCACCCAGTTTTCCGCTATGCCCAGGAGAAGTAACATTCCCAAAAGCGCGGCGTTTACACCGGGCTTGAAGATCAGAATGATAATCCCCAGGTTGACAATAATGCGTATGAGGGGCGGAACCTTTAACAGGTAAAACAGCGCTACCGCCCCGCCCTGAACAAGAAACAGTGTACCGGAAAGGACCAGAATATTCCAGCCCCCTATCTCCAGCATTTCCAGACCCGCTGTTTTTCCCAGAAGCACCGCTCCCAGGGAAAGGGAAAAAATCCAAATAAGGAAGGGCGCCGCATGAAAAGCCAGAATACTGACGGGAAGTTTACCGTTTCCCCGGCGGGAAATACGGATTATTCCCAACCCAAGCTGGCGGTTTATCCACCAAAAGACCAGGCAGGAAACAAGGATTCCTCCCCGCAGTCCCATCCGTATCATGGCGGCAAACAGTTCATCCGCCGTGGGGCCCTCTACTCCCGGCGATTCGGAAAAACCTCCCAGGGCCTGGAGCTGGCGGACAATGGCCAAACGCAGCCGGGGATCTTCGGTCATGGTAAGAAAAACCGGCGCCATTACCAGGGTACAGCACAATGCCGCAAAGGCCATACGATAGGGCGCATCCAGGTGTATCCAGAACCTTCCCAAAGGAGCGTTAATCCAGGTAAAGGCCAGGGCCATTATTGCATAATACAGGGCGCTCCACCGGGCAAAATCCAAATCTGCCCCGCGGTACATATAAAACCAGAGCGATACGATAGTATTAAAGGCCGTTCCCATAATACCCGCCGCCCAGGCGGACTTTGCCTCTGCAGAAAAAGCAAGCAGCGCCAGGGGCAGGAGGAAAAAAAAGCTTCCAAAGCCGGTACGGAAACAGACAACGGAAGCCGCCGCCGCCGCTATTCCCGCCAGGGGAAAACGGCGCAGGCTTCCGGAGTTTTCCACTATTCCGCCACAAATGGAAGCAGCGCAATAATCCTGGCCCGCTTAACCGCCGCCGCCAGGGCACGCTGGTGTTTGGCACAGGTTCCGGTAATGCGCCGGGGAAGGATCTTACCCCGCTCAGTAACAAATTTACGGAGTGTATCCGAATCCTTGTAATCAATTTTAAGCTTCTGGGTACAGAAACGGCATACTTTTTTCTTGAAAAAAACTTTGCCCTTGCCCCGGCCGCCTCTGTCGTCGTCCCGGCCGTCCATCTGGACATCCATGCCCCGGTCCTGCCGGGGTCCCCGTTCTTCTGTATATCTTTCGTCAGACATGATAACTCCTATGAAAAGCGGCGGTCTCGCCGCTTACGTTAAATCGAACAGTAACACGAAGTGTTACTAATAACTCCTACAAATGTTAAAAGGGAATATCATCGGTAAAGCCGTCGGAACCTTCTGCTGCCGGAGCTGGGGAAAAATCACCCGCCGGGGCTCCACCGCCTGCCGATGCAGACCCATTATAAGCCGAAGAAGCGCCGCCGCCGTTATAGTTCCCGCCGCCAGCGGCCCCGGGGTTACCCCCCAAAAGCTGAATATTAGCGGCCACAATTTCTACACGGGAACGGTTTTGGCCGTCCTGTTCCCAGCGATCCTGGCGCAGTTCACCATCCACCCCAACCATTTTACCCTTGACCAGGTACTGGTTAATGCTTTCGCCCTGCCGGCCCCAGACTACAACATCGAAAAAATTGGGTTCGTCCACCCATTGTTCCCCCGATTTTTTCCGGCGGTTTACCGCAACAGAAAACTTACATACCGCCTGACCATTGGCGGTATATTTAAGTTCCGCATCTCTGGTTAACCTGCCAATCAATACCACCCGGTTAAGATCTACCATATTATTCCTCTATTTTGACAAAGAGATAACGCAGCAGATTGGCGTTAAGCTTGAAGGCTTTATCAATGACGCTGATTTTGGCAGGATCGGCCTTAAGGGTAAAGAGCACATAACGGCCCCGCTTGCGGCGGTTAATCTCGTAGGCTAAATCCCTGTCGCCGGTTTCATCGGTTTTGACGATTTCAACCCCGTGGGCTGCCAGGTCGGCCAGGACAGTTTCCCGCCCTGCCTGATACTGGTCTTCTTCCAGGGGGAAGATGACCGTCAGTTCATATTGACGCATAGGTCCTCCTTATGGACTCAAAAACATGGGTTCCAACTCTAGTGGAACCTGGGCTGCCTGGGGCAGCCAAAGAGGTAAGGTAATGATAGCGGGAAGCGGGGGTTTTGTCAACACGCGGGGCAACGAACCATCGACTGCCTGCTCTATTCAACCTGCGACCCCCGGGATCCAGGGAATTCCCGAATCGGCGGCCCTATTGCAGTACGACTGGGGAAATGATAAGACAGTCAGATACTCCCGGCAAAGCCGAGGACTTGAATAGTTAACCGCTCAAAGCGGTTTGTTTTGGAACCGCCTAAAGGCGGTTATGTTTGTTACTTATCCTTGCAGTACCGGGTTTATCTGCAAAGTTTCAATCCTCGCACCTGCACAAGGTGCGACTTTTCCAGATACAGCTGGCGGTTCTGCCAACTCATGTTTCAATCCTCGCACCCGCACAAGGTGCGACTTGCCCTACGCTTTACAGTACGAGCATACTGCGATGTTTCAATCCACGCACCCGCACAAGGTGCGACTCCATAATTACCGATGTTTCTTCCGCGGTGAGATAGTTTCAATCCACGCACCCGCACAAGGTGCGACTTCAGATACAGGATGCCTCACACGTCATTACAATTGTTTCAATCCACGCACCCGTACAAGGTGCGACACCGAAATAGAACTTATTGCCGGGGCGACCATGTTTCAATCCTCGCACCCGTACAAGGTGCAACTAGAAACGTTCATCAGGTCCAGGTCGATATCCTTGTTTCAATCCTCGCACCCGTACAAGGTGCGGCAAGAGCAATTGGCAAATTATGGTTAGTGTATTGGGTTTCAATCCTCGCACCCGCATGAGGTACGACGCCAATATCATAATCATCGTCCAACCAGCCCTGCAGTTTCAATCCACGCACCCGCACGGAGTGCGACTGTTCGCTGGCGGCATTACAGATTTTCTGTAATTTGTTTCAATCCACGCACCCGCACGGAGTGCGACATTAAAAAATGTCAAGAAAATTACTAGAAAATACGTTTCAATCCACGCACCCGCACGGAGTGCGACCCGGATCTTTCTTTTCAACCGGCTTTGCGTAGTTTCAATCCACGCACCCGCACGGAGTGCGACCAGCACTGGAACTTGTCAAACGGGCGAATGAACCGGTTTCAATCCACGCACCCGTACAAGGTGCGACTACACGTTCTTGATATGCCTGAATGTAAAGAAAAGTTTCAATCCACGCACCCGTACAAGGTGCGACTCATTTATCCCTTGGATGTATTTTTCCCCTACCGAGTTTCAATCCACGCACCCGTACAAGGTGCGACATACATTGAGGGCGTGTTCTACCTTATTGGAAGTGTTTCAATCCACGCACCCGTACAAGGTGCGACCCATCAACCGGGGAATACTACTCCGGAGCAGAGGGTTTCAATCCACGCACCCGTACAAGGTGCGACTGGATCAGCCTTAAGCATGGCAAAACCCTTTATAGGTTTCAATCCACGCACCCGTACAAGGTGCGACGCGGCGGCCCGTACCCCGTATGTTTCAAGAAATTGTTTCAATCCACGCATCCGTACAAGGTGCGACAGCATTATCCGGTTCACCACTTATGCCATCCAAGGTTTCAATCCACGCACCCGTACAAGGTGCGACATCAACCAGAAAGAGATTCTAGCCAGCCGCACCAGTTTCAATCCACGCACCCGTACAAGGTGCGACTCCAAATGTTGACTGCAGAGAAAAGAGTTATTGTGTTTCAATCCACGCACCCGTACAAGGTGCGACATCAATTGCCATGCAGTCCAGGCCAATTCCAAGTTTCAATCCACGCACCCGTACAAGGTGCGACTCAGCCAGTTCGATTCTGGCCCGGTTCAATGCTGTTTCAATCCACGCACCCGTACAAGGTGCGACGCCTGGTACCAGGGTATCCAGGACGACCCCCTCATGTTTCAATCCACGCACCCGTACAAGGTGCGACTTCTTTTTGTGGTATACCGGCACTTCCATACCCATGTTTCAATCCACGCACCCGTACAAGGTGCGACTCGAGATTGATATGATGAGATTGGCAGACTCGGTTTCAATCCACGCACCCGTACAAGGTGCGACCCGGGGGTATAAGTTCCGTTTGGTGGGTATAGATGTTTCAATCCACGCACCCGTACAAGGTGCGACTCCGGTTTTATCCCTGTATAACATCGCCATAGGAATGTTTCAATCCACGCACCCGCACAAGGTGCGACCCCAATAAGCGCCTAGGTCAAAACCGCCGATACCTGTTTCAATCCACGCACCCGCACAAGGTGCGACCAAGCTTTCTTTGTGGGATTTTGATATTGACCCGGTTTCAATCCACGCACCCGCACAAGGTGCGACCTTTTACAGTACATTTGCAACTTCCGGGAATTGATGTTTCAATCCCGCACCCGCACAAGGTGCGACCATTTGCGGATAGTAAGTCTACCGTCAGTTTGCTGTTTCAATCCACGCACCCGCACAAGGTGCGACATAATTTGACAATTCTTACAAGTTTATCACCATGTTTCAATCCACGCACCCGCACAAGGTGCGACTCGTCTGCCCTTGACGTTGTCCCGCATCCGGTGGGCATGTTTCAATCCACGCACCCGCACAAGGTGCGACGTATATGAGGGGGAATCGTTTCTTTTTGGAAAACTGTTTCAATCCACGCACCCGCACAAGGTGCGACTCAATCAAGATACCTGACCTTAAAATACGTGTTTTGTTTCAATCCACGCACCCGCACAAGGTGCGACTTCCAGCGGAAAGTAAAAAGGGTCGGCATGATCTTGTTTCAATCCACGCACCCGCACAAGGTGCGACTTTATCGCGGTATGCTCCGACACGCAAGGGCTTGTTTCAATCCACGCACCCGCACAAGGTGCGACACGGAAGATCGTCTTTCATTTTGTCCTCTTGGTTTCAATCCACGCACCCGCACAAGGTGCGACTCCTCCGCTTTTATCTTTTCGTTGTATATGTCCTTGTTTCAATCCACGCACCCGCACAAGGTGCGACCTAGTTTTGTAACAGTTTTTGGTTAGTTTTGTAATGTTTCAATCCACGCACCCGCACAAGGTGCGACGGCACTATCTGTTCTACTGCATTATCAGGATTTTAGTTTCAATCCACGCACCCGCACAAGGTGCGACACGAAGCAAGCGCTTTTATAACAATCCGGGAGATTGTTTCAATCCACGCACCCGCACAAGGTGCGACTGAACAGGACGGACGGGCCCGGATGCTGCAACTGGTTTCAATCCACGCACCCGCACAAGGTGCGACTTTGATGTTATCGGCGATGTATTGTACTGCGTGTTTGTTTCAATCCACGCACCCGCACAAGGTGCGACCCCGGCACCGTCATCTTTATTCCGCCACTTGAGGTTTCAATCCACGCACCCGCACAAGGTGCGACTATTCTGCTTAGGTGAGCGACAATCCAGCCTGTAAGTTTCAATCCACGCACCCGCACAAGGTGCGACTTTACTTGTGCGGGGAAGTCATTATAGACGCACTTGGTTTCAATCCACGCACCCGCACAAGGTGCGACCCCAAAACATTTATTTCCCCCCAATATGCGGTTTCCGGGTTTCAATCCACGCACCCGCACAAGGTGCGACTTTTTAAGCCCGGAATTAAGGCCGGAACAAAAGGTTTCAATCCACGCACCCGCACAAGGTGCGACTTGTACCTTACATCTATTTCATAGGCTGATTCATTTGTTTCAATCCACGCACCCGCACAAGGTGCGACGACCGGGAACGGAAAGAAGCGTTTAATGCCGCAGGTTTCAATCCACGCACCCGCACAAGGTGCGACGCCATGCAGTGGGATAGGATAGCCATAATCATAAGTTTCAATCCACGCACCCGCACAAGGTGCGACGCCATTTCCAGAATATTGTTCCCAAGTTTATTCCGTTTCAATCCACGCACCCGCACAAGGTGCGACATCTCCCTCTGTGGGGGAAACCGTAAATTCTTCGGTGTTTCAATCCACGCACCCGCACAAGGTGCGACTTTTTGTGTCTCACTACACCAGTTTTGGTATAAGGTTTCAATCCACGCACCCGCACAAGGTGCGACTTATTACAAGCGTAATAGCTACAGCAATTAAACCGTTTCAATCCACGCACCCGCACAAGGTGCGACTTTATTAAAAGTAAGATTTTTTCACTTCCAGCAGGTTTCAATCCACGCACCCGCACAAGGTGCGACCAGATATGTTTTGAGAGAAATTGCGGACAGATCTTGTTTCAATCCACGCACCCGCACAAGGTGCGACATACACCTCATTATATCCTTGTACCACAATAAGTTAAAGCCCCGTATTAGCGAACTGGGAGTAATTGGTACAAAAAATAGCAGATTTTCCTTCTCTCTTTCTGTCAAAGATCAATACTGTAATGAATTACCGCGATTGCGAACATCCCGGGTTTTTGTGTGTTTTTGAGGTTCGCAGAATGACGATTTTCTCTTGCAGAATGAAATAACCCATATTCATACAATTAAAGGCCCATCAACATCATAAGAAGGTTTTGCCCCTATGTGTTCAATCCGCCGTTTATAATTTGCACCTAGGTAATAATACCGTAAACTATCCTTCTTTTCATCTATTGTCTTTTCGAGTATATTTTTCAATTGAACCCATTGGGCTGGGTCAACTACACATTCAAAAACCGAACATTGAACCCTCTGGCCATAATTAGTACAGGCCTTTGCCACCTTTTTAAGACGGCCCTGGCCTCCGGGACTTGTCACCATTACATCATAACTTACCAACACCATCATACAGTTATCTCCAAAAGAAAGGAGGATACCCATTAATATCACCCCGGATATAACGGGCCATCAAATTTGCCTGAACAAAAAAAAGGAGCCCGATTGGAACCGTTTCCTCTATATAAGGGTGATAGATCTGGTCCTGTTTACGGTTTTGGTATTCAACCAAAACTATTTTTCGGGTATCATCATTCATAACAACAGCGCCGCTTGCCGCTTTTACAAATCCCTTCTTGTTAACCTGGCGGCGATTAATCAACGAAAGAACCAACCGGTCAGCGATAACAGGACGAAATTCCTCCATTATATCCAGTGCCAGGCCCGGTCGTCCAGGCCGGTCCCGGTGAAGAAAACCAACCGCTGGATCAAGGCCCACTGTCTCCAGTGCGGATCGCATATCATGGGCAAGTAACGTATAGATAAATGAAAGCAGCGCATTTACTTCATCCAACGGAGGCCGCCTGTTTCGTTCGGTAAAAATAAAATCTTTTTTCTGTTCAATAATCAAATCATTAAAAACGCTAAAATATTCCGCTGCCGCCTGTCCCTCAAGGCCCCGTATCTCGCTATCTCTGGATGCATGCGGAAGCCGGTCTATAATCCGGTCAATCTTTGATGATGTGTCCCGCAAGGCTGCAGCATCTATCTTTTCAGAATGATCTCTTACCATTCTGTTGATAACGATGCGGCAATTTGCCAGCTTGCCGCTTACTACTTGTACTGCAACTTTCCTGATTGCTTCGTCATTGTCGGCCATACGGTATTGCTGACGGCGAAGAAATACATTTCCACGTACCGGACCCTGTACCGATGCCAGAAACCGGCCATGTTCACTTAAGAACGAAACCGCCACATCCCGCTCGGCACAAAATCCAAGTAGAAAAGGAGAACACAATACATTACCAAAACAGATAATTCCGCCCAGCGTGTGAATGGGAAGCTGTAAGACTTTTTGTTTTTCTTTTTCCACAACAACCGTTTCCCCTTCCTGGTGCAGATATGAACCCTGGGAACTTACATACAATGTATTGAGCAGTTTTCTCATGATACACCCGCATTAAGGGCGCAGTTGTTTTTTGTTAATTGCAGCTGTAACTTAACATACTTTTCCACATCTTTGTGTTTTTTACCAAATGTTTTTGGCATGCAGGAGTCCACAAGGGAGCAGCGATCGCATTTTTGTTTGCTGTACTCAGCCGCCGGCGTTATCCCCGAATCCCAAATAGTTCTCGTCCTTTCGGTCACCTGACAAGTCTTTTCCCGCAGTTCGTTATCAATAGTAACGCCAGTTCTTCTGTGTTCCTGAAGATAATAAAGCTGCCCCATATCAATGGTTATGTTAAACATTTCTTCAAGGCAAAAGACCTGGGCACAAAGTTGAACCCTGTCAACGTCACTTTGTTTTTTCCTGCCCCGTTTAAACTCGACCGGCAGAACCTGCACAATTCCGCCGCCATCAGAGAACCAAAGCTCAACAAGGTCGCATTTGCCAATAAGTCCCCATTGCAAAGATCGTACCGCCATGCCGTATTCCTGCCTAAAAAGCCGTCTTGACTCATGGTGTTCCACATCAACTCGTTCATGAAGCGCTCTGCCTTCAGCGGTAAAACGATTTTCCGTCCAATCCTGCTCCAGATGAATCAGCGCATATTGCCGCGCGCAAAACAAGGTATGCTGCAAAGCGGAAACAGGAATAAGATCATCCTCACCATACATCAGGCAGGCAGCTCAATTTTTTTATCAGAAATAGTTATGCCGTATTTTTTTGCAATTTTTCTGGCATTTTCTTTTTCCCATAGTACAATTTCGCTTGCTTGCATATTTTTGGTCTGTTCATACAGGTCGACCCGTATTTTGCTAAGCTGATCTTCAAAATCATTCGTCTTCATTGATCACCTCCATAGGTGTACAGATAAAGGGGTTACCGTAACCACGCATTGTACCACCCTCTTCTCCGGGGGCTTTGCCCGCCCCCGGACTGAGGTGATGTTGATAATCCCAAAAATCAATACGCCAAAATTTCCGGGGCAAGACCAGCAAGAGGGCTTATCTTGATATCATAATCATCTGCACTTTTTACCCTTTCGCCTTTTTTCTTCGGCTTTATATCCAAACTTCGGTGAACTTTGGCGGAAGAATACTGACCCGATTTGCTTGAATGTTCCCACCAGTAGAGTTGAATAACTTCCATGCTGCCTTCAGGCCGGGCCGATGATGCATCATTATCAAAAATATGCAAAAGGGCCTGCTTAATTTTTTGTGCATCCGCATGGGAAAAACCGGTTTTTTCAGCAAGCTGTGGATTAATACTCCCATAAGTTGCGTACAAACCGAAATCAACCCGGTGTTTCATACCCATCGTATCGGATGCTTTTTTCGATCCATCCCCTTCACCGCTAACGCTTTTAGTTATTTGGATACTCGTAATATTTACAGGGTCTTGGCTAAAAGCTGATTGAATACTCACCGGTCCGCGAATTCCCACAGATACACCGGAACCTTTTCCCTCACCCTTGTAAGCAAAAAGCTGGCCAAAGGCACGTACATCAATCCATGTTTTACAGGCTTTTTCGGTGAGCTTTTTCGCATCCTTCATGACGTCTTTTAGTACGCTGTCAGCACGATCCTTGAGGGTTTTGTAATCGTCCTTCCGGTTATCATCGGACTGGACAAAAATACTCTCCCCCGCTTCCTGCAGTCTGTCACGGATCTTCCGTTTCAGACAAACATCGGAAAGCTCTCCGATGCTGTCAATAGTCACTCTTGGCATATTCCCGCTCAAGGGATCGCCGTTGGGGTTCGCGTTTTTTACACAAAACACCAGTGCAAAGTCAATTTTTTTCTCTAATCCTGCCATGTTAATCATCCTCCTCTTCGTTAGTAGGTTCAGGCTGTTTCGCAGCCTTTAATTTTGCTATACCATCCCAGAATTCTTTTTGCTGGCAATGATACCCAAGTAAAAATCCTCCCGAAAGCGGTGTGGTAGAAACAAATTCGCTATGAACAAAAAGACTGTTGATCTCCTGAATAAGCGCTTCATACCAGTCCCTGCTTTTTTTCTTAAGTTGAGAAAAATACGGCTGGAGTTTCTCAACATAGAGAAATTCCCATGTAGGACAAGGATACTTCGAAAATCTCTGCATATACCTAACAGCATTGGTATCCCGAATCTCTTTTCGTCTGTAAAGAACTTGTGATTCCACTCTGTCCGCAACCGCCAAAAGCCTACCGTAAAGATAATCACGGTCTTTTCTGTCTTCTTCCAATCCCACTTTATAGTCCTCCTTCTTTTCTTTGTTTTTCACAAATAAATTATACCTGATAACCGCACAGGCAGTTTCAAGGGTCTTCTCCCGTTCGCTTTTGTCAAGAGTACCCAGCCGCGAAGCCCTGCTGAAACAGAGCTGTTCAATATCGGATGGTATGGGCGATTTATCAATAATACAGGGTAAAAGCCGCTGTACAGTCATAGCCTTGGCGGCATCACTCAAATGGCCGCCGTAAGCGGCTTTTGAAATATCCTCCGGTGATGGCGCGGAAATGGTATGACGGGGAACCTTTTCATCTTTTTTCCAATAGGTGTAAAACCAGGCGAGGTGTTCATGCCAGTTTTCCTGCGCCTCACAATAATCTGATTTTGTAAATTCCCGGTAAAGCAGTATGGACATACGGCCCGGCGTTGCCGCATTGAGCCCCATGATAAAAATTTTGTCGCCCTCGGGGATTTTCCCGTAATACCCCCGCAGCCGCCTTTTTATGGCATTGGCAGAACTCTCACCGGGCGAGTATTTTTCCTCATCCTCTTCATCCCACAAGACGTTGGTACTCTTCAATAATTGCGGCTGCATATCGGAGGCGGAACACCAAGAAACTATCGTCAGACCGTTTCCAATTGTAGCCCCCTGCCTGTCAATGAGCCACCGGAGAGCGTTATGGGCCTTGACGGAAACCGCCATTCCGATTTGACAGGCTTGATCTGCGTCTACAAAACGTCCGCGGAAGGTATAATTGGAATTATCGTTGGAAGAAATGAGTTTTGCGCTGTCCCCGGAGTTACGTATTTTTGCTGGATGTAGTTCCGCTATTGCCTCATTTTTCCCTGAAACATAACAAAAACCTTTGTTCTCCAAATAATACTGGGAATAATACTTTATCCATAGCTGTTGAATTTCGCGATCGTTCCAGGTCTGAGGTTTTCCATCACCGGGAATTTCTACGGCCCAACGGATAAAGACATTATTTTCCTTGATACCGGTATCGGCCTTCATTGCCGGAATGTTTCCTTCTTTCAGAATATCCCTAACAAGTTTCCCTTTTTTTACATATTTGTATACGCTGATGATCTTTTCATTCGAATATTCAGATTTTACCCATCCCTCCAGAACGGACAGATATGCAGCGTGTTTGTCTTCTAAGTTTTTACCATCGGCATATTCCGCATAATCACCGGCGGCATATTCAAGTTTATCACAGAACGGGTATGCCTCAACGCCGCTTGTTCGTGCTGCGCTTTTTTCCGTACAGGGCATACAGGTCTGCCAACCTGTTCTTTCATCATTCCCCAACAATTTGGCGGAACGGAACTTGCCTTCCCCGTCAAGGGTTATAACAAGAGGGGCATTATTTTTTATGTGATACAGGGGAAGCGGTTTTTCATCAAGTCTTTTATTCTGTAATGCCCGGTCATACACCGTGCTTAATTCTGAAAGCCAGCCCATTAGTCGATCACCTCCTCGGTATTTACCGCCACTATTTCACGCCGCATGGGGCCAATTTCCCGCTTATGGGGACAGTTTTCGGGGCGGGGAAATTCGATAATACCATTAACAAATTTTACCTGCCAAAAACGAGCGAAGAGTTTTTCTATACCGCTTTCCGAGGGATATTCAAAGCTATGAAACACAAGGCCATAGGATAGTTCTTTCTCATCATCGTAATAACCCTCGCCATCTCCGAAACGGCAAGGTTCAACATAACCCTGACATTCCCGGGAACCGAGAAAAATATCCCTTCTTCCGCCCTTTTCGAGCATACGATGAGCTATCTGATAATGTTTGTCCTCGTTGCGATCACTGGCAAGATCATCACGCTGCATATTCCACTCAAAGTGAGCCTCTACCTGATACATCACATCCCGAAGATAAGTGTAAATTGAAAGATCATGGCGGTTTGTACCATATTGCCCGTCCATTTGAAGGGGTTTAACGTTCTTCGATTCGGTTTGAATTTTATGCATGATGCGAACTCGGTCAATCACCCAAATGAAGGTTGGTTTCCAGTATATTGACTCGGTTATCCCTTTCAACGCCTGATAAGTAGGCAGATGGTAGGTACTTTTTTCCCCGCCTATTTTGGTAACCGGATCGGTAAAAAGCGCGTATCTGCCAGTAAGCAGATATTTTATTTTGTTTTCCACCAACTTCTCCTTTATGCAATTTGAGAAGACATTTTGCCTTCCTCATCATTCAAACCTATGTTTTTATCATAATATTTTTCATCAACCGTATAAATTTCCATATCGGTCTTTAGGGGTACTTTGTTAATACCTGCCTCTCCATTTTTACCTATGGTGCTCAAATAGACGTTAACCGAATATTGCTGCGCCTCCCGCAGCAATTCCACGCACCGCTTCGGATCGGGAAGCGCATATAATTCCGCAATAATATCGACCCCTTTTTCGTAGGGTACAATAACGCCGATGGCTGATTTGGCAATCACCTCAAACTCTTTCCACGCGCTTTCAAAGGATTGCCGGAATTCAGTCAATGGTCTTGCCGCATCGCCGTATTTATTTGGGGCGGCCCGGTT
Source organism: Spirochaetia bacterium (assembly GCA_025997795.1). Classification (GTDB taxonomy): domain Bacteria; phylum Spirochaetota; class Spirochaetia; order Treponematales; family Breznakiellaceae; genus BNVB01. The sequence goes on from BNVB01000046.1 coordinate 15,703, forward strand.
GTATTCTTCTTCGCTTTGTATGTTATCTGACAATAAATCAAGAACGGGTATGCCTCAACGCCGCTTGTTCGTGCTGCGCTTTTTTCCGTACAGGGCATACAGGTCTGCCAACCTGTTCTTTCATCATTCCCCAACAATTTGGCGGAACGGAACTTGCCTTCCCCGTCAAGGGTTATAACAAGAGGGGCATTATTTTTTATGTGATACAGGGGAAGCGGTTTTTCATCAAGTCTTTTATTCTGTAATGCCCGGTCATACACCGTGCTTAATTCTGAAAGCCAGCCCATTAGTCGATCACCTCCTCGGTATTTACCGCCACTATTTCACGCCGCATGGGGCCAATTTCCCGCTTATGGGACAGTTTTGGGGCGGGGAAATTCGATAATACCATTAACAAATTTTACCTGCCAAAAACGAGCGAAGAGTTTTTCTATACCGCTTTCCGAGGGATATTCAAAGCTATGAAACACAAGGCCATAGGATAGTTCTTTCTCATCATCGTAATAACCCTCGCCATCTCCGAAACGGCAAGGTTCAACATAACCCTGACATTCCCGGGAACCGAGAAAAATATCCCTTCTTCCGCCCTTTTCGAGCATACGATGAGCTATCTGATAATGTTTGTCCTCGTTGCGATCACTGGCAAGATCATCACGCTGCATATTCCACTCAAAGTGAGCCTCTACCTGATACATCACATCCCGAAGATAAGTGTAAATTGAAAGATCATGGCGGTTTGTACCATATTGCCCGTCCATTTGAAGGGGTTTAACGTTCTTCGATTCGGTTTGAATTTTATGCATGATGCGAACTCGGTCAATCACCCAAATGAAGGTTGGTTTCCAGTATATTGACTCGGTTATCCCTTTCAACGCCTGATAAGTAGGCAGATGGTAGGTACTTTTTTCCCCGCCTATTTTGGTAACCGGATCGGTAAAAAGCGCGTATCTGCCAGTAAGCAGATATTTTATTTTGTTTTCCACCAACTTCTCCTTTATGCAATTTGAGAAGACATTTTGCCTTCCTCATCATTCAAACCTATGTTTTTATCATAATATTTTTCATCAACCGTATAAATTTCCATATCGGTCTTTAGGGGTACTTTGTTAATACCTGCCTCTCCATTTTTACCTATGGTGCTCAAATAGACGTTAACCGAATATTGCTGCGCCTCCCGCAGCAATTCCACGCACCGCTTCGGATCGGGAAGCGCATATAATTCCGCAATAATATCGACCCCTTTTTCGTAGGGTACAATAACGCCGATGGCTGATTTGGCAATCACCTCAAACTCTTTCCACGCGCTTTCAAAGGATTGCCGGAATTCAGTCAATGGTCTTGCCGCATCGCCGTATTTATTTGGGGCGGCCCGGTTGTATTCTTCTTCGCTTTGTATGTTATCTGACAATAAATCAAGAACGGTGTCATGCCGTTTCGGATATATCTCATGCTTCAAAAGCGCATCGGGCATATCGTTGTAATAATAATGGAAATAAGAGGCGATTAAATCAGGATGTAGAAGATTATGATCGTATTTTGCCTCACCTTTGTGAAATTCCCGCAGGATTCGCCCCATAATGTCCTGGCCTCTAAGCAAATCCGGCAAGGAAGATATTTTTTCCTCGTCCTTCACGATGTTGATGATATAAGTTTTTCCGGTTATGTAATTTCCCTGACGGTCTTTTAGCTCTCCGTTTCTGTTACAACGTCCGGCGGTCTGGATGATCGAATCGAACCCGGCAAAAAAACGGATTGCACCGTCAAAATCAATATCCACCCCCGCTTCAATCAGGCGGGTACTGATACAAACGCATTTTTTTGTTTTATCCCGCAAATACTCTTTTAACTGGGAAATACTATTTTTTCGGTGGGAGGGGCACATATTAGCGCTTAAATGAACAATGAACCAATCAGGGTTAGTTGAGAGGACCGCATAGAGTTTTCGGGCCTGAGACTTGGTGTTGACAACGGTTAAAATGCTCTGTTCATTTAAGCTTTCTATAAAATCTGTAACTTCATTAAGAGTCCAGCCTGCTGCTTTAGTTTTATCAATAAGATCAACCCGTTTTAAGTCCTCAAAATGCTGAGTTATATCAGGGATGATTTCGTTTTCACTGGACAGGGGCAGGGCGTATTCAGGCTTAAGCCGATTAAGTCCCGGCTGGGTCGCTGTACTGAAAAGTATTGAGACTTGAGCATTCTGGCACAAATATTGGATCATCCAGCTAAAAAGATAGGTACACGAGACGGGCAGGGTTTGTATTTCATCGAATACGATAACCGAATTTGCAAGCTGATGCATTCGTCTTATTTTTCGGGTACCGGAACCAAAGAGGGCTTCCAAAAATTGTACCATCGTTGTAATAATAATCGGCACATCCCAGGTTTCTGATGAGTCAATAAAATGCTCGGTTTTTTCACTTTGTTCAAGATTTGAATGTTGCTCCAGTATGATGTGGCCATTTTTACCTTCCGGATCAAGAATGGAGCGAATTACCTCCGCATTTTGATCCAGGATTGATGTATAGGGCGCGATAATAAAAACATGGTCTTTGCCGGTACATTCAGCATGGACGAGGGCATACCGCAATGAGGCCAGGGTTTTTCCTGCACCCGTTGCCGCCGTCAGGCTATACATTCCATCCTCCCGTTTCGCATACTCGGCGCAGCGCTCGGAAACCATACGGCGTATTTCGTTCAATTTTCCTTCAGCAGGGAATTCGGCGAGCTTGTCTTCAAGGCGTTTCCGCAGCACCGCCCAATTGGCTTTTTGGACCGCGTCTTCTTTATTTGCCGGTATTCCCCGGTCAAACAGAGCACTGGACCGTCGGTCTCCATCAATCAGGCAGCTGGACAAAAAACGGGCAGTGAGTCCCAGATAAAAATACCGGGCCTGACTAAGACTAACGGGTGTTTTAGTCAGCTTTTTCAGTATCATCATCGTTTCAGCAATAAAACCGGGATCTGTAAGAATTGTGTCAATTTTCTCCCGGATCGTTTCATCCATGTTTGCGACTGCCTCATCCACGCGGGTTTCTTCCTTTGGGGTTTTGAGCCGTTTATTCAACTGCGCCGTGCCATCGGGTTTTACTACATCCGGCAAGCCCGGGCCATGATGGTACATGACACAGGCCGCGAGAAGCTGGCCAATCAATTCATTGGCATCCTCGTGGTTCTTTGCTATAGTTTCATAGAGGAATTGCCCACCCGCTGTTCCATGATCTTCTTTGGGGACTTTCTTTCCGGTTCTGACACTTTTCTCAAGATATTTCTGCCAGAATTGAGAATTTTTCCCAAGATCATGGACCAAAGCGATCAAAATAGCAGCCTTGGGGAGACCAATCTTTCTTGCGAAAAGTTCGACATACATTGCCGCTTCTTTCAAATGAATGCTTAAAGGTTGATATTCCGTATCAGAACCGGTTTTATAGCGAGCTTTATAAAGCATTTTACTCTCCTTTAGTATTTTTATAGTATTTTTAATACTTTGAATAACAAAAATATACAATACTTTTATTCATTTGTCAATAGATTTTTTGATAAATTCAACAAAATAAACGTTTTTTTTGATTTCTTGCAAAAAAGTGCCCTGAAACTCAGGGCAATCCGTATATTTAAGACTTTGCTTCAATCCACGCACCCGCATGGGATGCGACATACTTTCCCCGTAATGCTCAACGTTATACACTGTTTCAATCCACCATATTACCTTATTTTTGTTTTCTCTGCCACCCGGTTGTTGCAACCTTGACATTCCCATTGTATGCTAAAAAAATGACAATCGACAAAAGCAAGCTTGATAACAGCAAGGGTTACTGGGAAGGCGATTCTGATGCGGTAGACAAGGAAGCGGCGGATATAGCGGCATTCTATAAAAAAGAAGTCTGCAAAAGTTATCTGTCCATTAACCCCGGACAAATCGACGATAAACTGGGGGGAGCTTCCTTTTATGTAACCCGGAAGTACGACGGTGAGTTTGCGGTGCTTTTCTGGAACGGCACAGAATGTTTTTCCCTTAACACCGGCGGCCGGGTGCGTATGGGTCTGCCATGCCTGGAAGAAGCGGCGGCGCGTTTTAAGGCCGCAGGGCTTAGGTCGGCGGTAATTCCCGCAGAACTGTATGCCAGCGAGGAAAGCGAACGTTCCCGTGTGTTCGAGGTACTTGCTGCCCTGGCAGACAAAAACCTCCACTCAAAACTTCATCTTGCCCCCTTTGACATTGTCAGCCTGGACGGCAAGCCTTTTAAGGCCTCTTCCTACGGTGACATCCACAAAAAATTGGGAGAGCTCTGCGGGAACAGTACTCTTATGCAGCCGGTTCGCTCTGAAACCGCAGACTCCAGGGGGGCGGTAAAAGAAATCTTTGCCAAGTGGGTGGACGAAGAAGGAAGCGAGGGCCTTGTGGTCCGCAGTGAACTTCCCATGGTTTACAAAATCAAAAACCGCTATTCCCTTGATGCGGCGGTGGTTGGTTTTTCCGAGGGTACCGGCGATACCAAAGGTCAGGTTCGTACGCTGCTTTTGGCCCTCATGGCTGAAGACGGCAGTTTCCAACTTATCGGACGCTGCGGTAACGGTCTTGGGGAGGATCTAAAAAAAGAACTGCTCCCCAAACTGTTGGATAAAAAGATCGATTCCAAGTATATCGAAACCGATTCCAACCATGTGGCCTTTCACATGATCCGGCCAGAAATCGTTATCGAATTACATATCAACGATGTACTTTTTGAGACCAGCTCGGGACCCATTCTTAATCCCCGGCTGGAACTGAAAAACGATGTTTACCACCGGGCGGGTACGGTGCCCGGCGTATCGGTGGTGTTCCCCATTTTTTCCCGGTTCCGGGAAGACAAGCAGGTAAACCCCGTTGATGTACGGCTGGCCCAGATTAACGAAATAAACTACAACCCCTATACAGAAAAAACCGCCGCCGCAAAGGAGCTGGCCCCATCAACGCTTATCAAACGGGAAGTATACAAAAAAATCCTCGGCGCCAAACTGATGGTGCAAAAATTTGTCGTATGGAAAACCAACAAAGAAAAAACCGCCGGAGGGGTGGAAAATTATCCTGCCTATGTGCTGGCGTACACAAACTTTAGTTCAGACCGTACCGAGCCGCTGCAAAGCGAAGTGCGGGTATCCGGGAGCGAGGAACAGATCATGGCCCTCTGTACCGGGTTTATGGACAAGAACATCAAAAAGGGCTGG
>BNVB01000047.1 GCA_025997795.1 Spirochaetia bacterium
ACGTCTTAAAAGCATTGTAAAGGACTATGCGAAGAATATAGCCAAGGAAGAGCGTCTTGCCTTTGGCCGCTGCATCGAAGCGGGTTGTTACAATGAATTAAAACGCGCTGCCACACCACAGGAGCGAAGCCGGATAAAAGCTGCGCTTACCGAAAGAATTGCCGCCGCATCAGGACTTGATCCGCTGCGCTGCGCCGCTGCACTGGATATTATCGAGGCGGTAATCAACTCCGCACCGCAGCGGGCGGCGCCGTCATCTGCCCAAACAATACCGGCGCAACTTTTCGTGCCCAAAACCGGGACCATTCGGGGTATTTCAAAAAAAACGGTGGTGTTTGCGTGTGCAGGAGGCATAGGAGGTTTTGCGGGTGAGTTTTTATCCGAAATTTTTAGAATGAATGATGACTTTAGAACTTTTTGGGGGGCTGTATTCAGTACCGCCGGATGGGCCGCTTTTATTGGACTTGGAATATCGGTCGCACTCCTTATCGTCCAGCATATCTATCTAAAGAAAACGCCCCTTATAGTGCAGCTTATCAAAACCGCTGTTCTTGGTATAGTAATCGGCTCTCTTGCCGGGGGTGTGGCGCAAATTATTTTTGCCTTTACAAACAGCATTTCGACACTTGCCGAAGTAATAAGCCGTGTTCTTTGTTGGGGAATTTTAGGCTGGGGGACCGGTTGGGGTGTTTCATTTTTCGTTCCGAACTATCCTAAAAAGCGGGCAATGCTTGCCGGTTTTTTCGGCGGCGCTATAGGCGGCTTACTATTCCGTATCATCATTATTGGTCTTTCCGATGTTCTGGGGCGTTTTGTCGGTATCACAATTCTTGGTTTTTTTATTGGTTTAGCCATCTCCTACATCGAAGAAGCCCTACGCGAAGCATGGCTTACTGTCATCTGGGGGCCAAAGGAAACAAGCACCGTTGCCCTTGGCGTTAAGCCCGTAAGTTTTGGTTCCTCACGCGAGGCGGACATATATCTGCCCCAGCGCCGGGGCGATCAGATCGAACCGCCAATCCGCGCCATAGTCAAAATAGAAAACGGCAAGGTTGTAATGGAAGACCGCCTGACCAATCAGCGCAGCGAATTACACGATGGCAGTCAAATTGATTTAGGCAGAATCAGCATAGTGGTACATACCAAAAATCAGTAGACATTTTTCCACTTGCTTAACCCCTGCATTACCAGTATATTCAAGACAAGAGGCAAACAAAGGAGTAGAGGAAATGTTAGTTGTCAACGGCTTTTTTGAAAACGGCGTATTTGTACCCAGTAAACCCATATCCGCCATACAGGGGAGACAGGCCGCAACCCTAACTATTAAAGAAGCCAGCGAAGAAAAGAAAAAACAGAAACGAATACAAGCCTGGAAGGAGTTTAGTAGAACAATCAGGACCAGTACTGAACAACTGGAAGGGGAACCGGAAAAGCTGCGATTTAGAACACCGGAAGAGACCGAAACACTTTAAGAATATAGAAAACTTAAAAATTGAAAATTGGGCGGAAGAATAATATATCTTCCCCAGCACCGCCGGGCAATTTCTGCCAGAGCCGTTTTATCTAAAATATCCGGTGATATAACTGGTAATTTCGATCTCAGGGCCGCCGAAGTCTTGGGAATTTTTGTTGTCAAGAAAATAAAACCCAGGGTCCTTTCCAAGCCAGCCAAGGGCAAAGGCCAGGCCCTCGCGGCAATCGTTATTCATTTGCCGATAATTGTCCGGGGTAAGATTCCGGAGCAAGGCGAGATTTTGATCATCTTGATGTCTCGTTGTCTCTGGTGTGCCGTGGTGAACAAAGTCGGTACTGATAATAACCTGAATTTGAGAAGAGAGAAAACCGTTAGCCTCGAAAAATTCGCAAAGACGGACGGCAAGCCGGGCAAAGTCAAAATTTGCCGAAGGGGTTAGGGAGAGGGCGAGTAAAGATACCTGATCACCTGCGATACTCTTGTAATAATATGCAAGATAAGGGACAAGGCCGTAGATCCCGTGTTCGATTTGATAGGCCTCAGGATCGGAAAAATCAATTTCGGGAAATGAATCGATAAGGCGTGCGCTCAGATTGGGATCGGTGATTCCCTTCTGTATGCCGAATGGTGTATTCCAGCTTTGGATTGAACCGAAGCCGCCGAGGCCCTGCGGAGTTTGGCCGAAGTGATCGGGCGAAACTAAAATAACGAGTTTAGTCCCGCGGCGATCAAGGCCGGCAAGGGCATTGGTAATAAGCGGAGAAGCCAATAGATGGTGGGGGATTATTGCGATTGGGGCAGCAATAGTTCCTTCGTTTTGCGAGCGCCCGGTATCCGCGGCCTCGACGCTTGCTACATAAAAATCGCGGTTCCGCTCTATGCCGCGGACGGTAAGCGGCGGGGATTGTTCCGCCGTTTCAACTATCTCAGGCCCAATAGAAGTCTTTGCGCCGCTTGCTCCTGCCGGGCAGCCTGCAAGCAGGCTGCTAAAGCTTAGGCCAAGAACAACAAATCCCGCAGCGGCACATTCCGTAATGCCTAAAACGGATTTGACCATGGTGAAAGCGGCGGAAGCGGCTTACGGTTGGGCCCGTAAATATAGCCCTGCCAATCCTGATCAGTGAGCCTCTTGCCGCCGAGAGCTTCGGTAAATTCATAGTGGGAATAGACCAAACCCTTGGTAAGCCGTGCTCCATTGGCGTCCTTGACGGCTACATAAATTGTTTGTGGAATACCTACCGCCTGATAATACACCTGCCCAAGAAGAGCATCGGTATGAACGTCGGCAATAATGGCCGAGCGGGCTTCTCTCTCCGTTTGCGATTCCCCGCTTAGAACGGCAGGAATATCATCCAGGTAATAAATTGAACTCTGCAGTTTTTCAAAATCTTTGTCGCTGATTTTTTCATTGGCAAGTTCTGCTACAGCGAGACGGCGGTAAAATTGTAACTGTTCCAGAAAACGATCGGTACGGGTTTCAATTTCTCTGTGGAGCAAATTTTGGCTTTTAAGACCTGCACTGACATACGTCATCAAGGCTTCAAGGCGATCATAGAATTCTATATTGGGTTCAACATAACCTTTGGGAACGGGTAATATTTCAGGAGGATCCTCACTGCCGCCGCCCCATTCGGCATACGATTGCTTGGCATAAAGGAGCGTGTCATGTTTCAGCTCGGTCCAGGAACCGATAACGGTATTAAGGTCTTTGGACCGCCAATTGTTAAAACTCATAAACCTCGGGTAACCCGTCCAGTTTTTGTTTTCATTGTCGATCAAACTTTTATACAAATAGAGCCAGGACCAGTAAGAATTTTGCGTCCAAGCGCTTTGATCCTTGGCGGCAAATATAGTCCGCAGTTCTTTGACTTTGTTGGGAACAACCTTGTTGGAAGCGGGGAATTTTTCGGCAACCCATTGATTCAGGTAAGTCTCGGCAGTTTTACTCCCCATCGCTGCTGCGACCATAGCTGCAGAAATCCCGGAAGGTAATTTTTGACCAGTAAGCGGATCGGCAGGACCGGCGCCCTGGGTAAGGTTATCAAAAATATAACCGTCGGGTGTAAAGCGCTGGCCCATAAAGCGCCATCCAAGGCTGTCTAAAAGCAGCTCCTCGTCACTCGCATTTTTTTTCTGGTTATCAACAATATCACTAAAAATAAGAGGCGTGGGGAATTTGGATGCATTGGCCTGGATTTTTTGAATATCAGCTTTGCTGACGGAAGCCCGGTTTCCGCTGGAATCCTGGTTTCCGCTGGAAGCCTTGGGAAGAAACGGTATATAGTCTTTAAATGATAAATCATCACTGGTACCGACCAAAAAACTTGTCGGCTCATAAATGTCCTGCCAATAGCGGGCCAGTTCCTTGTCATCAAGGAGAGATGTCAGGTGCAGAGCATCGCGGGTTAGTTCTTCGCTTTTAAGGGCGAAGCCGGAACGGCCGTACCACATCATCGCGCGGAAATAACTGCGTAAAACAATATTTTTATTGTAGTAGCTGCGCGGTGTAAACTGAGTATAATCAAACATGTCAAAAGCAGGAGTTAGACCGCCGAAGATCGAAGATGGTTCGACAGAAGATCCGGCAAAAATCTTTGTAAGTTCCTTATTGGCAAGATCCAATACCGCGGAGGGAAGATTAAGACGGGCGGCTGCTTTAAGGGCATTTTCGAGTGTGTCATCGTTGTTCTCAACAGAAGAACTTTGTGCCGGGGCTTCTTCGATGGTGGGAGCATTTTCAAGAAGGGCAGCAGGGACTGCGAGATAAGAGAGAACCCTTTGCCAGCTTTCCTGATTTTCGGAGTTGTCGGCCTGGGAAAAAGCTTTGGCATCTTTCAGAAGTTCAAGCGTAATCGTTTTAAGGCGCGGAGCAAATTCTTCCCTGTCCAAATATTCCATTTGCTTTTCCATAAGCCGGTGATAAAGGTGAGCAAGAAAATCGGTACTGATAAAGATACTGTTATCAAGTTGGCGGTAGTGCGGATCGGTGCTGCCCTTGTATCTTCCGTACAGAGATATCCAGTCATCAGTACGACTGGTAAAGCCGTCCGGATCAGAATTATAGAAAGTCGAAGTTTCGTTTTGGGTAAAGGCATGTATGGATGTAAGTTTTCCAAGATTTGCCTGGGTAAAAACGGCGGCTGCATTCGTCCGGCTCTGGAAAACTTTCAGGTTATCGAGTTCTGCAAGAACTATTTGATAATTGGGGACACGGGCCGCATAAGGCGTTGTAACTGCCTTGTAAGCGCCGAATGTAGAAGACATGGCTGTCTCAATGGGGATTCGTACTCTGACTCTCTCGGCAGTTCCGCCGGATTGCCCGCTCTGGCCGGCTTGCACATCCTGACCCTGATTGAGCTGTTCAGTATCGGATTGATCAACTTTAGACGAGGGCTTACAGCCAAAAGCCAGGGCAAAACATGCAGCCAAAACAAGGGTGAATGTATAAGCGCCGGGTATCTTGCTCATCTTCATTTCCTCCAGTACATCATAAGCTTGGCAGAAAAATCAGTAAACAAATAACCCGCCAAGACGGCGGGTTATTTGTTGTTTCACAAAACTCTGGCTGGGTTTTAGCCTAAGCCCACTTAATCAAGCCGTTCCGGTAGGGATGAACCAGCGCTTCGTGTTTAGGGAGGATACGCACAGTGTGTCCCTGGCTGCCGGTGTCGGCGCACTCGATCCGAGCCTGGTAGACCCAGGTGTTTCCTTCCTGGTTCAGGGGCTTCATTTCGGTACGGCGGGCATTAAGAATTTCCCGGCCCTGGTTGGAAACCGAACCGTGGTACAGTTCTACCTGCACTTCTTCCGGGGTAAGTCCTGCCAGTTCGATATGGGCGTTGACGGTAAGCGCATCGCCCCGCTGCATTACCGGCCGGGCATTGGATTCCACCTGGGCTATTTTTAAGCTGGCCCAGGCGCCCTTAAGTTTGTACATATACGCTGCCAGGGCTTTGGATTCGGCATAATCGTCCTTGATAATACGCCGGTAATTTTTAAGCGCCGGGAAGTAGAACATATTGGAATAATCCATCAACATCCGGTGGCTCGACATGGAATGGCCAATTTCCCGCATACAGGTTTTCATCCGTTTAATCCATTCCCGGGGCAGGTTGTCCCGGCCGCGCTGGTAAAACATGGGAATAATATCCCGTTCCAGAAGATCGTAGAGAGCCTTGCTTTCAATATCGTCCTGGAGCTGGTTATCTTCGTACTGTTCACCCTGGCCAATGGCCCAGCCAACTTCGGGATTGTACGCTTCGTCCCACCAGCCGTCCAGAATGGAACAGTTAAGGACTCCGTTCATCGATGCCTTCATACCGCTGGTACCGGAAGCTTCCATGGGCCGCCGGGGGGTATTAAGCCACACATCGGCGCCGGAGGTAAGGTACCGGGCTACAGAAATATCGTAGTTCTCAAGGAATACAATCCGGCTTTGAACATCGTGCTTTTCTGCAAAGTGAATAATTTCCCGGATAAGCTCCTTACCGGGCATATCCATGGGGTGGGCCTTACCGGCAAAGATTAACTGGATGGGCCGTTCGCTGTCTTTAAGAAGCCGGAGCAGCCGTTCCGGGTCCCGGAGCAGAAGGTTGCCCCGTTTGTAGGTGGCAAAACGGCGGGCAAAGGCCAGCGTAAGGACATAGGGGGAAAGGGCATCCTCTGCCTGTTGGATCCGCCTGTCAACTGCACCGGTCCGCTTTAAATGCAGGCGAATCCGGTCCCGGGCAAAGGCCACAAGCCGTTCACGGCGGCGCTCATGGGTACGCCACAGTTCTTCGTCAGAAATCCGGTCCATGCGATCCCAGATTGCCAGGTCGGTGGGTTCTTCTTCAAAGTGGGGCCCAAAGTACCGGTCCAGAAGATCCTGCATACCGCTGGATACCCAGGTGCGGGGATGGACGCCGTTGGTTACATGGTGAATCGGCACTTCTCCCAGGGGCAGGCCGGGCCAGAGGCCTTTCCACATTTCCCGGGAAACAACCCCGTGCAGGGCCGCCACACCATTGGCATAAGCGGCGCATTTAAGGGCCAGTACGGTCATGCAGAAATTTTCATGATCATCCTCGGGGTGTTCCCGGCCCAGCGTAAGGAATTCCTTCCAGGAAAGGCCCAGTATGGTGGTCCAGCTTTTAAAATATTTTTCCAGCAGTCCCGTATCAAAGCGTTCGTTACCCGCCGGAACCGGGGTATGGGTGGTAAAAATATTGGTAGGCCAGACAGCTTCCAGGGCTTCGTAAAAGTTAAAATTCTTTTCAATCATAATTTCCCGGATTCGTTCCAAGGCCAGGAACGCGGCGTGGCCTTCGTTCATGTGGCAGGCGGCGGGGTTTATGCCCAGCGCCCGGAGAGCCCGGATACCGCCTATGCCCAGAAGCACTTCCTGACGTATGCGGGTTTCTTTATCGCCGCCGTAGAGGGCCGCGGTAACATTCCGTATATCCGGAGTGTTTTCTTCTATATTAGTATCCAGAAGGTAGAGGGAGCTGCGGCCCACCTTGGCTTCCCAGATCTGGGCAGAAACCTGACGGCCCGCCAGATCCACGGTAATTTTAAGGGGATCGCCGTTTTTATCGGTCTTAAGTTCTACCGGCATATTGTACCAGTCGTTTTCCGGATAACTTTCCTGCTGGAAACCATCGGCATTAAGAACCTGGGTAAAATAACCCTGCCGGTAGAGAAGGCCGACACCCACCAGGGGCAGCCCCATATCGGAGGATGTCTTCATGTGGTCCCCGGAAAGAATCCCAAGGCCCCCCGAATAAATGGGCAGGGACACATCCATACCGTATTCCATGGAGAAATAAGCCACCACATCTTTACGGGAACCGTGGTACCAGGTTTCGCCCTTTTTGTACTTTTGGAAACGGGCATAAACCTCTTCCAGAGCGGCCAGGTAGGAATCGTCCTGAGCTATCTGGGTAAGCCGTTCCTGACTTACCATTCCCAGGGTCCTGATGGGATTCTGCTGGGACTTAAGCCAGGCATCATAATCCAGCCGGATAAAAAGCTGGACCGAATCATAATTCCAGGATAACCAGAGGTTCCGGGCTATCTCTTCCAGGGGCTTAAGCGCATTGGGAAGTTTTGGCTTTACGGTATAAGTGGATATATTCATAATAACTTTAGTCTATGCTATTACCGGGTCTTTGTAAAGCAAAAAATGCAACTTTTGGGTAAATCTGCGGTCTAAATTCGGTGGTTTTTCTGTCTTTTGTATGGTATGGTAAGCTTTACATTTCACTTAAAGGAAAGACGTTTCATGGAAAAATCCAGTACTGCTCAGGTTTTAATAGCGATTCTCCCCCTGGCTGGCACCGTGATGATATCGGTGGTGGCTTTCTTTTATTTTCTGTGGTACCACCGGAGGACGGTTTTGCTTATCAAAGCGGGGCAGTACGAAAAACCCCATTTTGATCTGTTGTCATTCAGCCTGCTTACCGGGCTGCTCCTAACCACCGTGGGAACAAGTCTGACGGTTTTTCTTGCCCTGGTGGGCGGAACCGGCTACGGTCTTTTGGGCGGGCTTATTCCCCTTTCCGCGGGAATAGGGCTTTTGGCATACTATATTATCAAACGAGGCGGCCGGAGTTGAACCAAACCGGTTCGTCCGGCATAGACGATATTGATGAAATTCGGCTGGTGGAACAGATTGTTTCCGGCGATAAGGAACTGTTCCGGCTGTTGATTCGGCGGTATCAGCAAAAGGTTCATGCCATGGGTTTGAGTTTTTTTCATAACGAAGATGATGCAGCGGACTTTACCCAAGATGTGTTTATCCGCTCATACCGGAGCCTTGTTTCTTTTGAAGGGCGGTCGCGGTTTTCTACCTGGCTTTACCGCATTGCCTACAATACCGCTGTAAACGGCATTAACCGGCGCAGGGAATACCACAGTTTGGCGGAAGAACCGTTAACAGAAGAAAACCCCGAATCCCAGGCCCTGCGTTTTGCCGCCAAAGAGGCCGTCCGGGATGCGGTGGCAGAACTGCCGGAAAAGTACCGGGTCTGCATAGACCTGTACTTTTTTTACAGCTGTTCTGTCAAGGAAATTGAGGGAATCACGGGCTTTCCGGAAAATACCGTAAAGTCCCATGTTTTTAGGGCAAAGAAACTCCTGCGGGAAAAACTTGAGAATCTTTAACGGAGGGAACCATGAAGTGCACCGATGCTATGGACACGATTTATGAAACAGACGAACTGCCCCTTACCCGGCGCTTAAGCCTTGCCATACATATTGTTTTCTGCGGCCGCTGTTCCGCCCGGCTGGAACGTTATGAAGAAGCCCGGTCCATCCTGGGCGCGGGCTTTCCCCCTTCGCCGGATTTTTCCGGAGCCATTATGAGCCGTATTTGCCTGGAGGCCGATGAAAGCTTTGACGAAGAAGCCTACGGATTTTCCGGCGGTTTTTCTACCAGAGGCTGGGTTGCCGCGGGACTCATCCTGCTCTTTTCCCTGCCGGTACTGTTTTTTGGCAAAGATTTTGCCCATGTTGTCCTGGTCTATGGCTCCTCATACCTCCTGCCCCTGGGAATTATCATAGGAGTGGTGATCACCGGGTACGGCGCTCTTTTTATCGGGAGCCATTTAAAGGAACTGTCGGACCGGTTTAAGTTATAGGCTTTTCTCCCCTTACTTTTGAAGAATCTTTACTGTATGGGAAAACTATTGTATACTAAAAAACATGGATGTTGACATCAAGTTTTGTCAATCTGCCTTTAAACACGGTATAACCGAGGCCGATATCCGGTGGGCTATAGATACCGTTAAATATGATGGCTGCCTTGAGGGCAATGAGACCGAAAACAAGCGTTTACTTATTGGATTTGATCAGAAGGCAAATCCGCTTGAGATTTATTACAATATCCTTGATCGTGATACAGTTCGGGTATTTCATGCTATGAAATGCCGGGCTATTCATAAGCATCTGCTCGAAAATGAAGAGGAGAAACCATGCCCGATTTAACTGAAAAAGAATACGATACCCTTGATGAAAAATGGACAAAAAACCCTCCCAATCCTGGTCCTAACGGAACAGGATTCTTCGCCCGGCGGAAAGCAGCTTTAGCCCAGTCTGCTCGTTCAATAACGGTTGATTCCTTTACCGCAGATTACCTCTTAACCAAGGCAATAGCTGCCCATAAAACCCCGGCGGACATCATCGAAGCAATGGTGCAAGAACAGATCGCCGCCGCCTTGTAGGCCGCCGCCTTGTAGGCCGGGGGGATCACGTTACAATTATCGCATGAAACACCAGCGGCGTTGTACCGGTATTGACAATGCTGTGGGCTGCGCCGCTGCCGGTAACCATTACATCACCCTTGATTACCGGTTTGTCCGTGCCGTTGTCGTTTACCGTACCGGTTCCTTCCATAATAATGTAGAATTCTGTGTCTTCCGTATGGGAATGGGGGCCAATGGAAGCTCCCGGGGGCAGAGTAATTTCCGCCAGCATACTGGTGTTTTTCTGCACCGCTCCCTTTCCTTCCACAAAGTGGCGGAAAGCGGCGCTGCCGGTGCCGCCCCGGACTTTTTCCCTGGTTTCCACGTTTAGTTCATTTCGGTGATACAGCATAGTGCGCTCCTCAATAGTAATATTTCTAATAGTATACTACTATAATCATGATTATGAAACGTGTTGAAGAGCATCCGCCCCAAAACATGGTGATCCTCTACCGGGTCCTTCTTTGTACCGCCGCTGTGCTGGTCTTTATTCTTATTGCCGGAACGATCTATGGCTTTGTCAAACGAGGAAAAAGTCCGGAGGCGGTACCTGAAGCCGCCGGCGGGGAAAGCCTTTTTTCCGGCCTGGGTACCATGCGGATTCCCACGGCAGACCCGGAGCCGGAAACCCTGGTTATTTCCATCGCCTTTCCCTATAACAAAAATGACCGCCCCTTTTCGGAAGAGCTGGCTTCCCGCCTAACGTGGTTTAAAAGCAGCACCACCGAATACCTGGGAGCCTTTAGCGCCCAGGAACTGACTGCTCTATCTACGGATACCATCAACCAGGAATTGTTAAACCGTTATAACTCGGTACTAAAACTGGGACAGATAAAAGAAATTTATATTTTGGAGTATATGCGGCTGTAGTCTTTAAGGAGGTTCTATGCCCGTTAAATGGATAGTGCTTGGTCTTGCGGTTCTTATGTATACCCTCATTATTATCTTTCCGGACAGAAAATCCTGGAGCGCCCTGGGCGCTGCGGTTCTTATGATAGTTATCCGGGCACTCTGGACGCCGGAAACGTTTTTTTCCCTGATTACCGAGGCGGGAACGGAACTTATCAATTGGGATGTGCTCTTGATCTTTGTGGGGAGCCTGGTGATCGCCGAGTTATTTATCTATTCCCGGGTTCCCGCAGTCATTGCCGATTCTTTGGTAAGCTGGTCTCCCAATGTGGGTATCGCCATGGTGCTTATTCTTGTTATGACGGGGCTTATCAGTGCCTTTGTAGAAAATGTCGCCACGGTTTTGGTAATGGCCCCCATCGCACTGGCCCTCTGCTCAAAACTTAAACTTAACCCCATGTACTTTATGGTTGGCCTTGCGGTAATGGCAAATCTCCAGGGCACCGCTACTTTGGTGGGGGACCCTCCTTCCATGATCTTTGCCGATTACTCCGGGTATGGTTTTAACGATTTTTTTATGTACCATGGCAGGCTTTCCATCTTTTTTGCCGTCCAGGTGGGGATGATCGCCGGGGCCCTGTTTTTTTATTGGATCTTCGCCAAAGACGGCGGCAAAAAGGCCGCTGTGGAACGGGAAACCATCCTTTCCATGGTACCCACCTGGCTGCTTATTCTGATGATCCTGGGTCTTGCCGCCGCTTCGTTTATCTACGGCGGTATCTCGCTGGCTTCGGGGCTTATCGTGATAATCCTGGCCATGGCGGGTATTATCTGGTACCGCTGGGTACGCGGGGAAAGCGCCAAAAAAGCGGCAGCCCTGGTAAAGGGTCTTGACTGGGATACGGTGTTTTTCCTTATCGGAATCTTCGTGGTAGTGGGGGCCATTTCTTCCGTGGGCCTTCTGGAAGATTTTGCCGCCTTCCTTTCCCGGGTGATAGGTTCCAATGTACTGCTGGGTTTTATTCTGATTGTGGTGGTTTCTGTCGTTATTTCCGGTTTTGTGGACAATGTACCCTACATCATCGTCATGCTCCCCGTGGCTGGTTCTCTAGCCAAAGACCTGTCTCTGGCGCCTGAACTGTATCTGTTCGCCCTGCTTATTGGTTCCTGCCTGGGGGGAAATCTTACCCCCTTCGGCGCTTCGGCCAATGTGGTAACCGTGGGAATACTCCGCAAACAGAACGTCCGCTTAAATTTTGCACAGTGGCTAAAGATCGGCCTGCCCTTTACGGCATTAACCACTGCGGCATCGGCATTGTTTATCTGGATCATCTGGATATAAAGAATCTTAGCGATATTCCTTGATTTGCACAGTTTTTTTTATTACTTTGTAAGGACCACGGGGGCGTTGCTATGAAATTGACCCAATCGATAAAATTCCGCTTTATTCTTCTTTTTACCCTGTTCATTTTGGCATTGTGTACGGTAACCACCGTGATTACCATACGCCAAACAACGGATACCATATCCAGGCTATTTGCAGAACAGGGTGTTTTTCTAACAGAAAAAGCCGCATCCATGATAGACGGTGATTCCTTTGAAAAACTTAGTAAAACCAAAGATCCCGAAGATCCTTTTTATGAAAAAACCAGGATCGATCTGCTTACCCTTAAAGGCTACAGCAATGCCGCCTACCTCTATTCCATGGTCCCGGTAGAAGGCAGTACCTATATGTATGTTATTGATGGCAGCGCCGAACCGGATGATGAAGAACATTTCTCTCCCCTGGGAGCAGAGGAAGATACTTCAGAATACGATCCTGCTTTTGCCGAATGCTGGGAAATTCAAAAGACCAATTACAGCAACATGACTTTTCAGGAAGGCTGGGGCTGGATGGTATCTATCTATACGCCCATAAAAAATTCCACCGGAAAAATGGTGGGCATCACCGGCTGCGACTTTCTTGCCAATGAACTACACGACAGCCTTATAAAAGATACCGCACTACAGGTGTCCATGGGCGCGGCTTTTGTTATAATCGGCTTGCTGCTCATGTTCTTTTTCCTCCACATGATCTTTAGCCCCCTCAAAAATATCAGCTCCATTCTTAAAGAAATCTCTTCCGGCGAAGGGGATTTGACCAAACGAATAAAAGTCCGCAAAGAAAACGAAATTGGCGAACTGGCAAAGTACTTTAATTTGACCCTGGAAAAAATCAAACACCTGGTTATTACCATTAAAGACAAAAGTGTTTCTCTCCATACGGTAGGGAATGAACTGTCCACCAACATGGACCAGACCGCTGCGGCAATTAACCATATTACCGCCAATATTCGCAGCATTAAAAGCAAAGTGCTTAACCAGTCCGCCAGTGTAACCGAGACCAATACTACCATGGAAAACGTAACGGTAAATGTCGGTAAACTGAATACCCATGTAGAACAGCAGACCGACAGTGTTTCCCAGTCTTCGTCTGCTGTTGAGGAAATGCTTGCCAACATTCAGAGTGTTACCCAGACCCTGATACGGAATGCAGAAAATGTGCAGGAACTGGGAGCTGCCTCCGAGGTAGGCCGGGCCGGTCTGGACGAAGTATCCAGGGCTATTCAGGAAATTGCCAAAGAATCCGCGGGGATTCTGGAAATAAATGCGGTGATGGAGAATATTTCCAGCCAGACAAACCTCCTTTCCATGAACGCCGCCATCGAGGCGGCCCATGCCGGGGAAGCGGGCAGAGGTTTTGCCGTGGTAGCCAGCGAAATACGAAAGCTGGCGGAAGATTCGGGCAAACAATCACAAACCATTTCCCAGGTATTAAAGAACATTAAGTCATCCATCGACAACATAACCAAAGCTACCGATGCGGTATTGGAAAAATTCCAGGCCATCAACGAACGGATTAGGACGGTGTCGGATCAGGAAGAAAATATCCGCAACGCCATGGAAGAACAGGGCCAGGGAAGCCAGCAGATCCTGGAAGCGATAAGCAGACTGAACGAACTGACCCAGCTGGTTAAACTTGGTTCTTCGGAAATGCTGACGGGCAGTAAAGAGGTTATCCAGGAAAGTAAAACCCTGGAATTTGTTACCCAGGAAATATCCAACGGTATTAACGAAATGGCCGAAGGGGCGGATCAAATTACCGGTGCGGTAAATCATGTAAACGATATAAGTAATTTAAACCAGGAACACATTAATGCGCTGGTTACAGAGGTGTCAAAATTCCGGGTTGAGTAATAACTGCCTATTTTAATTCCGCATCCATTTTGGATTGAAGGTTTTTTTGGATGTAAGCCCTGATTTTTGTCCGCACGGAAGGATCTATCTTTGCGGTAAAAACAAAAACATACACTTTGTCCGGCCCATCCATGCGGGAACCAAAAACAATTCCTTCGGCTTTTAAAAGGGCGCCCTGAAGTTTTACCTGCATATCCGGGAGCAGGGAATTTTTTTCCAGTTCCGGGTCCTGGGGGAAAACGCAGGAAAGGCCAACGACACTAATGTCCCGGATATCGCCGGTGATATAGGCATTGTTAAAAGGCAGATTGATGGTCGTCATGGAATCGTTCCGGGTATCTGCCCGGATATACTTGCGCCGGCCCTTGGCTTCTGCTGCTTTAAGGATATCCAGCAGGGCCTTAATAACCCTGGTTTTTTCTGTTTTAACGGGAATAAAACCGCAGGAAACCTGCAGGGTATTAAGGTAAAGCCGCCGGGCATCCTCGTTGTTGGTATTGGACAGCACCCCCATGGCTACGCTTTTGGTAACTTCGTCCCCCATAACCTGCCTTATCCAAACCTCCCATTTATCGGCAGAAAGCGTTTCGTCAATACTGGCAAATACAATGGAATGAGGGCAATTTTTGAGGACCTTGAAAAGTTTTGCCTCGTCCCTGGCTATATAAACCTCATGTTCCTGCTGAACCAGTTCGGCGGCAATTTCGTTCTGCACAAAAACGGATGGGTGAATAAAAAATATCTTTTTTCCCGTTACTTCGGTATTGTCATCTGCCATAGTTATATGATATTCCAAAAGAGCTTGCTTCGCAAGTATTTTTTTAACCGGAGGATCATCATAAAGCGGAGTACTATTACCATTACCGTTCTTTTGTTTCTGTCACTGCTTTCGGCCGTAGTATCGGCATTCACCTTTTCCGGCTGTTCCAGGACCGGTCCTTCAACAGCTGGATCCCGTACCGAATTTGCCCTGGGTACCATTTGCCGCATAGACCTCTTTGAAAGCGGCAGCCCCGGCCTCTACAACAGGCTTTTTACCCGCTTGGCGGAACTGGACACAATTTTGAGCGCCAACCGGGAAGATTCGGAACTTTCCGGAATAAACCGGAACGCCGGGCTGTCCCCGGTACCGGTTTCCCCGGAACTGTTTACCGTTCTGGAACGGGCCCGCTATTTTGCAGAGGCTTCCGGCGGCGCCTTCGACCCAACCGTGGGACCCTTGGTAAAACTGTGGGCTGTCGGTCTTGAAACACCCCCAGGAAGCCCCGCCCGGTCTATCCCGCAAAACAAAGAAATCCTCGC
Source organism: Spirochaetia bacterium (assembly GCA_025997795.1). Taxonomy (GTDB): domain Bacteria; phylum Spirochaetota; class Spirochaetia; order Treponematales; family Breznakiellaceae; genus BNVB01. The sequence continues at coordinate 15,085 of BNVB01000047.1, forward strand.
TGCCCTGGCCCTGGTACATTGGCAGGATCTGGAACTGGTCCCAAGCGCTTCGGCAAACGGCGGCACCGCCTTTCTTAGGCGGGCGGGAATGGCCCTGGACCTGGGGGCTATCGCCAAGGGATATGCTGCCGATGAACTGGTTAAAATCCTTCGGGAAACAAACACGCCCAGGGCTATTATAGACCTTGGGGGGAATGTCTATGTCTGGGGAAGCAAGGCAGACGGTTCCCCCTGGCGTGTCGGTGTCCAGAATCCCCAGGAAGAACGGGGCAATTATGCAGGAATCCTCAAATTAAAGGATACCCGGGGTTCCAAATCGGTGGTTACTTCCGGGGTATACGAGCGGTACTTTATTGGCAGCGACGGCAGCCGCTATCACCACATCCTGGATCTAAGCGCCGCCGGACACCCGAATCAACAAACCCGGCGTGGTTATCCGGTGGAGAACGGTCTTTTGTCGGTAACGATCATCGCCGCTTCTTCCATGGATGCCGACGCCCTTTCCACCGCCTGTTTTGTCCTGGGTTACGAAAAAGGGCTTGCCCTGGCAGCCGCAAACGGGGCGGAGGTTTTGTTTATTTTTGAGGATACGGTTATTCGGGGCAGCGCCGGGGCCATGGCGGTTTTTACCATGAACCCGCCTGAATAAAGAATGTACGAATAAAGTTGACAAATACCACTACTCATGAAAAGATACTTGAAAACTATTAAAAATCTTGCGGATTTTTTAGTTTAAAAACATCTTTTTAGGAGGCGTATATGTCAGGATTTGCACTCATCGTTGTTTTTGTCATAGCAATTATCGTGATGATCCTTGCTATTTCAAAATGGAAACTCCATCCTTTCCTTTCGATTATGGCGGTGTCTCTGGTCTTTGGGCTGGTGGCGGGTATTCCGCTGGTAAATGTTACCGTTGACGGAAAGACCACCCAGGGTATTGCCAACGTTATCGGTGCCGGCTTTTCCGGGACCTTTACCAGTATCGGTATTGTAATCATCCTTGGCGCGCTCATCGGTACGGTACTTGAGGCCACCGGTGCGGCGCTTAAACTGGCGGACATGGTGATCAAAGTGGTTGGGCCCAAACACCCGGTACTGGCGCTCCAGATCATGGGCTGGGTGGTTTCTATCCCGGTGTTTTGCGATTCCGGTTTTGTTATCCTGGATCCGATCCGCAAGGCCCTGGTCAAGCGTACCAAGGTAAGCGGTGTGGCAATGTCGGTGGCCCTTTCTACCGGCCTGTATGCTTCCCATGTGTTTATTCCCCCCACACCGGGTCCCATTGCGGCTGCCAATACCCTGTTTGGCGACAAGGCCGGAGAGTATTTGCTTCTGGTTATGGGTTTTGGCGTTCTGGTTTCCATCCCCGCTCTTGTGGGATCGTTCCTCTATGCCCGCTATATTGGGAAGAAGGTAAAATCAAAGGAAGATCTTGAAGTTGACGGTACTGCCAAGACCTATGAGGAAATTGTGGCAAGTTATGGTAAACTTCCTAACGGCGCTATTTCCCTGGCCCCCATTATTGTCCCCATTATCTTTATGGCCCTGGGTTCCATTGCCGCTATGGCGAAATGGACCGGCTTCGCTTTCCAATTCTTTAGTTTTCTGGGGACTCCCATTATTGCTTTGGCCGTGGGCGTTATTTTTGCCGTTTGGCAGGCTGCAGTTGCCGGGAAGCTGGGTAAATTCTATGAAATAACCAACGAGACTTTAAAAATCGTAGGTCCCATTCTGTTTATCACCGCCGCCGGCGGCGTCCTGGGCCGGGTAATTGCTTCCACCAGCCTCGTCCCATTCATCACCGCCAATGCCAAGTCTATTGCTACCATTGGGATTTTCTTTCCCTTTATCCTGTCGGCGATTCTTAAAACCGCTCAAGGTTCTTCCACGGTGGCGCTGGTTACCTCTGCTGGTATTGTGGCGCCCCTTCTGGGAACCCTGGGCCTTGATTCCCCCGTACGAACCGCCCTTGCGGTAATGGCCATCGCCGCCGGCGCTATGACGGTGTCCCATGCCAACGATTCTTACTTCTGGGTCGTTACCAACTTTGGCGGAATGACTCCCGAACAGGGCTACAAAACACAGACCACCGCAACCTTAATTGAAGGTCTCTGCGGTATGGCCGGAGTATTTGTACTGTCACTGATTCTGCACTAAAAAAGCACTAAAGAACCCCGCCGCACGTACGCACGCAGCGGGGTTCTTCCTCTTTTCCCCGCGTTTTTTCTGTACAACCCCGCATTTTCGTACTATACTTAAAGCCAACATTTAGCAGCTTCCGGAGGAACTATGAAAAAAATAGCGATACGGCTTACCAAATTTGAAGAAAATCCTCCGCTTAAATGTTCCCGCGTCCGCAAAGCGGTGATGGAATTCCACATCTGCCGGGAAGTCCGGGAACAGCACGGTATTGAAGCGGCCCTTTTTTCCCTTACGGGTAATGTGATCCTGACGGATTTACGGCAGGTGCGGGCCCTTACGGCTAAACTGAACGCCGGGGTAGACCCGGTCAAAAACCCCGAACGTATCGTTAAAGCCGGGCAGCTTAATGCTATGGGGCTTATTGATGAAATCCTTCATTATATGGCGGCCCTCTACCGGCAGCAGGTTCAGCCCGATGCCTTTGAACAGGCCGTCGCCCGGCTGGAAGAACGGCTGGGCCCCGGCCGTACCGGGGATTTATTCCAGCGTTTTGGCAGTCAGTTTCCTCCCCAGACGGTTTATGCGGGCCAAACCTCTGTGGAAGCCTACCTTAAATCCAGCGAAGGGGGCGAAAGCTGCAAGGCCCTTTCTCTGGAAGAAATGCTGCTCCTGGCCCTGGCAAACCTTAATCCAGCCTTTAGGCCTTTCCTTTTTATGTTTGACGATAAGGACCTGGCCCGGGAAACGGTATATCCTGCGGCGATTCAGGAACTGCAGACCTTCTTTGCGGAACTGCCCCCCTTTGGTCCCAACGGCGAAAGCCTTTGGGACCTGCTCCGGTCCCCGGCTCTGGCCTGTCCCGATTCCCTGGCGGGGCAGCTTGATTTTATGCGCCGCCGCTGGGGGCTTTTACTGGGAAAATACATGGCCCGGCTGCTTATGGGCCTGGACGTTATCAAGGAAGAAGAAAAACCTTCGTTCTTCGGTCCCGGCCCCAGCGAAGCCTACACCTACGGTTATCTGGAAAACGAATATGAGCGCTTTAGTCCCGATCAGGAATGGATGCCCCGGACAGTGCTCATGGCAAAAAGCACCCTGGTGTGGCTTTTCCAGCTTTCTCAAAAATACGGCCGGGAGATCACCCGGCTGGACCAGGTTCCCGATGAAGAACTGGACGAACTTTCCCGCCGGGGTTTTACCGGGCTTTGGCTTATCGGCCTTTGGGAACGGAGTAACGCTTCTAAGACCATCAAACAGTGGACCGGCAATCCCGAAGCGGCAGCCAGCGCCTACAGCCTCTACGACTACGACATAGCCGGAGAGCTGGGCGGCTGGGGGGCCCTCTCAAGCCTCCGGGAACGCTGTTTCCGCCGGGGTATACGGCTGGGTTCCGACATGGTTCCCAACCATACGGGCATAGACAGCCGCTGGATGCTCGAACATCCTGACCGGTTCCTCCAGCTCCCCTATTCGCCCTTTCCGGGGTACAACTTTAACTGCGGGAACCTTTCCGGCCGGGACGATGTAACCGTGCAGATCGAGGAACATTACTTTACCCGGAGCGATGCGGCGGTGGTGTTCCGGCGTATAGACAACCGCACCGGAGAAGCCCGGTTCATTTATCATGGTAACGACGGCACCTCCATGCCCTGGAACGATACCGCCCAGATTGACTTTCTCAACCCCGAAGCCCGGGAAGCGGTTATCAGAACGATTGTGGGGGTCTGCCAGCAGTTCCCCATCGTCCGCTTTGACGCCGCCATGACCCTGGCAAAGCGCCACATCCAGCGGCTCTGGTACCCCGAGCCGGGCCGCGGCGGCGACATCGCCAGCCGTTCCGAACACGCCATCACCGCAGAGGAATTCAACCGCCGCATCCCCAACGAATTCTGGCGGGAAGTGGTAGACCGCTGCGCCGCAGAAGCGCCCCACACCCTGCTTTTGGCAGAAGCCTTTTGGATGATGGAGGGGTACTTTGTCCGTACCCTGGGAATGCACCGGGTGTATAACTCGGCCTTTATGAACATGCTCAAAAACGAAGACAATGACAAATACCGGGCAACGATTAAAAACACCCTGGAGTTTGATCCGGAAATCCTTAAACGTTTTGTCAACTTTATGAATAACCCCGACGAAGAAACCGCCGCGGCACAGTTTGGCAAAGGAGACAAATACTTTGGCATCTGTACCCTTTTGGTAACCATGCCGGGGCTCCCCATGTTCGGTCACGGCCAAATCGAAGGCTTTGAAGAAAAATACGGCATGGAATACCGCCGGGCCTACAAAGACGAAAAACCCGATCAGTACCTGGTGGACCGCCACGAACGGGAAATCTTTCCCCTTATGAAAAAGCGTTACCTTTTTTCCGGCAGCGCCGATTTCTGCCTCTACGACTTTTTCTCCAACGATTCGGTAAACGAAAATGTTTTTGCCTATTCAAACCGCCTGGGAAGCGAATATGCCCTGGTCCTCTACAACAACAGTTACTACCAGGCTTCCGGGTGGATCAAAACCGGGGCAGTGAATATCCCCCAGAAAGACGGAACCAGCCGCCAGGACAGCCTTTGTTCCGCCCTGGGCCTGCGGGGCGAAGGCGACCGTTTTGCTATACTCCGCGAACAACGGAGCGGCCTCTGGTTCATCCGCTCTTCCAGGGACATTGCCGAACGGGGCTTCTTTGCTGCCCTTAACGGCTACGAAGCCCAGGTGTTCCTTGACATCCGCGAAGTAGCGGATGATGAGCGCGGTTCCTGGGCCCGGCTCCACCATGACTTAAGCGGCCGCGGCGTGCCTGACATCAACGCCGCCAAGATGGATATTATCCTGGGGGAACTCTACTACCGCTACGGCGAAATCTTTAAACCCGGCATCAGTCCCGAGGTCTTAAAACCCCTGGTGATTACCTTTATCGAAACCGCCCGGAAATTCCTGGACGGCGCCGGAGTATACGCCCCCTGGGTCAGGCCGGAGCGGCCTGTGGAGGCTGTTGAAAACAAAACCGCCGCAAACGACAAAACCGTAAAACCGGATAAACGTACCGCAAAAAAAACCGGCGCCGGGCAGGCGGAAACGTTATCTCCCGCTCTGCCCGATGCTGCGGGGATTGGAATGGATGCCGCGGGGATTGGAATGGATGCCGCGGGGATTGGAATAGATGCCGCGGGGAGTGGAATGGATGCCGCGGCAATCTGGGAAGATTTCTGCGCTTACCTTGAGCGGATGATCTCCGTACCAACTGAA
>BNVB01000048.1 GCA_025997795.1 Spirochaetia bacterium
CCAAGGATGAGGCCGATTTCCCCCTCGCCGGAATCAACGGTTTGGCCCTGAACAAGGCGGCTGTAGGTTTCGGCGCCCAGACGGCCGATAAGTTTCCTTGCCTGGCTCTCTAACTGTTTGATCTCCAGGGTTAGAACCCCTTTTTCGCCCAATTCCTGGACTTTTGCCCCTGCTTTGACGGCAAATTCGCCGGCCGCTTCCAGGCCTTTGGCGCTCCAGTCCTGGGCTTTTTCCCCTGCCCTGGCGGCCAAATCCCTGGAAACCGCCAGGCCCTGGTCCAAAAGTTCCTTTAATGTATCGCTAAATCCCATAATTCCCCCTTTGGAATAACAAGCAACGGGTTGTTATTTCCGGTTAATGCCCAGAATGGTCAGATCGTCGTACTGATCGTCCTCTTTTACATGAGTATAGTACATATATGCGTCATTTCCGGGGTTTTCCCTGGTGTCGTAACAGTATTCCCGGTACTGGCGGAAATGTTTGCGTAAAAATTCATCAACTTTTTTATCTACCAGAACCCGGGAATCTTCATTGGCCCGGGGATCCTTATACATACGGAACATCTTTTCTACCGACACCATTGCCATGATTACTTCTTCTACCCGGCCTTCGCAGCTGGTAAAGTCAAATTTAAGGTCGTGGTTTTCTCCTTCGGGATTGTGGTACTTGTGGAGGGTGTAGATTTCTTTATTCATCACGGCATTGATGATTGCCTCTACCCGTTCGGGGGTCATTTCTTCGTCCCCCTGACCCACGGTATGGGTGGCGTGGGGGGTATCCGTTTCGCCCTCTTCACAGAGGATTTCGGCAAATTCGGCATTGCGGAACCGCCGTTTGGCTTCCTCAATACCGTCTGTATAGAGGAAGAGAATATCGCCATGGTCGAGGGTGAGGGTTTGAACCACATAACCGCCCTTGGATTCTACGAGGAAGTTGGGCAGTACCCCGGTGGCGGGGGTTTCTTTAAGGGTGACGGTTTTTATTGCTCCCTCCGAAGCATCGTACCAGTGGACGATATTATCCCCGGCGTTGCAGAACCGGGCCAGGCCGGTTTGGGAATCAAAGAGGCAGAGGGTAAAGGCGGCAAACCGGCCTTTGAAACCCAGGGTTTCAAGGAAGTCGTTAATCTGGTATACCAGATCTTCTATCTGGAAGCTCTTTTCACTGGGTTTCCAGCGGCGGAAAAAGCTTATAAACATGGTGGCTACCTGGATCATGATGAGCGCAGCGGGGATACCTTTACCGGCCACATCGCACTTGATGATTGCAAAGTAACGGCCGTCCAGATCCTGGTAATCAAAGTAGTCCCCGGATACACCCTTGGCCCCTTCATAGTAACCAAAAAACTGGACATTTTTGGTGTCCTTAAAACCGCTTGTTAGTTTGTTTCCTTCCCGGTTTAGTTCCAGGGGGATAAATTTTTTCTGGATTTCCTTACCAAGCGAAAGGTCCGATGCCGCTGCGGCGGCCTTTACCAGGCCGTGGGTCATGTCGTTGATTGTATTCCCAAGGACGGCAATTTCGTCCTTGCTTTTTATTTCAATGTCTACCCCTTCCAGTTTTGTTTTGTCCTCCGTATCCCGGATCCGTTCCACATGGCTTACCAGGCGGATAATGGGCCGGACGATAAGCGAGGAAAGTACCAGGGCGGCGACGGTTCCCATGGCAATGGCCGCAAGGGCGATAAGGGCGATAACCCGGAGTATGCTCCACCGGGCGGCCTCTATCTGGCGGACGATGGATTCGATGGATACTTCCAGCCGGACTATGCCGCGGTAGTACACATCATCGGCGGTCTGGCGGTAGAGGATGGGCTTAAAGAAGATATAGTTTTCTGCGGTATTTTCCGCCAGGGCATTGGTGGAAAATACCGGTTCGGAACCAATTTCCCGGCCAATATGGGAAAGGGAGTCGTTGATCCGGTTCTGCAAAGACTGGGTAGTATCGGCAATTTCTTCAATTCTTCGCAGGTCCTCTGCTGAAGGAGAAGGACGTTCAAGCAGATCCGACGCTTCCCGGTTTAACCTGGAAAGGGTGGAAGAAAGTTCGCCAATTTCTTCCCGGGCACGGCTGTTCATTTCTTCTTCAATGCTGGATTGGCGGGAGCTTAAACTGTCGCTAAGCCGGGAACGGCCCAGTTCCAGTTCGCCGGTATTGATCTTGGTAAGGATGCCCCTATCGTTGGTAGCCATAATATAGTCGGAAAAGATCGTCTCTTCCAGACCATATCCGGTGATCGTTACATAGTGAGCTTCGGGAATAACCCCCGACTGCGAGGGGAGGTAACCCAGTTCCAGGTAGTTGTTGGCGGGCATATAGGGTTTTGCCCCGGTGACGATTCCTTCCAGCAATACCGCCGCCCGGTCATAGAGGCCCTGGAGCAGGGTCGATTCCTGGGTACGGCCCATCATAATATAGAGGGGGCTGGAGATCATTATTACCACGAGGATCACCAGGCCTATGGTGAACGAAGCCATTTTAAGACGCAGTCCCCCGCCTTTCCGTTTAATTCTGATCATCCGTTTTTTCTTTTCCGATGGCATAATATCTCCTGTGATAAGGGCAATGGTTTCCAGCCGTATCGCCGCACTTTCGGCCGCCACATTGCTGATACCCCTGACCGAGGCAAAAAATCCCAGTATGCAGAATACCAGAATTGCCGCCAGGATAAGGAGGCTTGGATCGATGTAGAAACGCCTTCCCTCTCTAAGGGCCCAGGAAGGCTGCCAGATCTGGCCATAATCGCCAAACTTGACGGTGCCGGTCCGGTCTATGGTAATGATAGGGGGTGAAATATACATTCCCCGGCGGGGATGTTCCAGGAGGATCCGGTAGAGACCGCTGGGTACTTCGCCTATCTGGATACCGCCGATTTCCCGGTCAGAGAAAATTCTGTAATCCCCGTCGCTTAGCCGGTATTCCCGGTCGTAGGGTTCCTGACCGTCTTTGTCCAGAATTACCCGGCTTATGGTACCCCCTTCGGCAAAACCCCGGCCCAGGATCCACATGACCATGGACCCTTCTTCGTCCTGCCGGGCATCGGCATGGGTTACGCTGGTATAGGCAATATACTTGTTGGTCTTAAAGAAGTGCCGGGCGGGGGTACCAATGTTGCCTACTTCGTCTATGGCGGAAACGGTAAAGACCCAAAGGCCGTTATCCTGGTTGGTAAAAGCAGCCATGGTTCCCGGCCCCAAAATGGTTCTGGGGGGCTGGGCAAGGGTTTCGCCAAAACGAACCAGCGCCGCCCGGTTAAGGGTTTCGCCGCTTTCTTCCAGAAGCGAAGCGGGGCCTAGGTATTCCAGGTTCCAGGTATACCCCACCACATCGGAGGCGGGGGGAGTATTCCAGCGGATGGAAAAGGTATTGGAAATAAGGTAACCGGTTTCATCCGTTTCGGGAAGGATAATTTGAGCCGCCGGGGGCGGAGTGGTATCCCGGATAAAGGTAATCCGCACCGGATCGGACCATACATCGTTGTAGTCCTGGGCAATTATGGAAAAATACCAGGTACCATCGGTGGGGGCGTTTTGTTCCAGAGCGGCCATGGGAGCGGCGCTCATGATTTCCCGGGATGGTTCTACATCGGCGGATTTGCTCCAGGACCAGGAATACCCCCGTATGCTTACCGCCCGGGGGGGATCCCAGCCGATAAGTGCCTGGCTGCTCCGGGTACGCCTGCCGGGGGTAAAGTTCCGGGCCAAAAGCCGGGGCTGGACCACGCTTAGATCCGGCGTAAGGGAGTAGATACGGTTCTGGGTCCCACTGGATCCCGGGGTCCCCCGGGTGCTTTGCCAGAATACCGCCAGGTTTTCTCCTACCAAAACAGGCCGGCCAAAGGTTCCTTCCCCGCCGGCGCCCCGGGAAATGTCCACTGCGGGGTTCCATACGCCATTACCGCCGCCGCCGGCATTATTCAGCACAGCAAGCATGATCCGGTTGGCGCCCTGGCTGTTGTCAAACCAAATTACCGAAGTGCTTCCCTTTATCTCCACCGCCACCGGATTGTTACAGTACGCATCATCATAATTTATTTTATAGGGAGTATCGGCGATGCTGCCGTTTTCGTTCAAAAAGGCGCCATAAATCTGGGGGGCCCTGCTGCCGCGGCGCCGTTCCCAAACGATAAAGAGTTTTCCCTGCTGAACCGACAGATGGGCCCGCTGGTTATCCATTTGATCCGGAAGCACATCGGGAAAAACCGGATCCCTGAATCCGCCGCCGGTAATCCGTACCGAGTTGGACCAGGTTCTGCCGTTATCGGCGGAGGATTTGAAAAAAAGCTGGAAGGTTAAATCGGCCCCGCTTATTTGGGACTGGTACACCACATATTCCCGGCCGTTAAGACTGACATGGGAGGGTAAAAAATTGATAAGCCTGCCTGATTCGGTTACAAAGGGCTGGAAAGGGGACCAGTTTACACCGTCATCTGAACGGGAATAGAAGATAGAAAGGCTTTCTGTTTGGGCGGCGCCCCGGGTAACAAAGAGCAGATAACCGCCGCCGGAACGGGTAAAAATCCGGGGGGCTACGGAACTTTCGGAACCCATTTCCAGGCGCTGCCGTTCAAAGGAGGCCCCCAGATCGGAGGATACCAGAATTTCCGTTTCCATGGCGGATACGGCGGCGGCAATAAGGATTCTGCCCCGGTCATCCAGGGCCACACTAAGGATAGACGGCTCTACCCCGGAAGCAGCATAAGAATAGGCATAGGAAGCAATCCGTTCCCGGGTAATCCAGTTTCCCCGGCCCTGTTTAACCGCCATGCTGACGCTGATCTGCCCGCCGCCTTCGCCGGGGGTAGTTTCCTGCCAGACAACAACGGAAAGGTTTCCCCGGTAGGCAGAGACGGGAAAACTGCCCGCCCGCTGCGAAAAAACTTCCGGTTCCCCCCAATAATAATCCTGGGCGCCGGAAGCGGCGGGGACAAGGATTCCCAGCATAAAAAGAAAAAGTACAGCCAGGCCGGGGTGGAATTTTTTCACTATAAGGACCTTGCCCGCTGTTCAAGAACAACCATTTTTTGCACATAGCGGTAGTCCGGATTCCGGGCATATATCTGGTTGATAAGCGCCAGGGCCCTGACGCCGTTCCCCTGCTGGACTGCCGTTAAGGCCTGCTGGTAAAGCCGTTCGGCTTCGATATCAAGGGTAAGATTACCCCGGTAAACAACCCGGGCTACTTCGGTATAGAGGTTTTTTGCCTCCTGGTTATTGGAATCAAGATTCATTGCCCGTTCCAGATCGGTTCTGGCCGTACTCATTTGGCTCATATCTTTGGCATTTACCAGAGGCCGTACCCGGTTTACAATGGCCCGTGCTTCGGCTATGTCCTGGGCGGTGGGATCCGGCCGGCGGAGGCCCGCATTGATTTCCGCCTGGCGGATAAGCGGAGCCCAGTTGGTATACTGGGGATTAATGGCCCTAAGGTTACGAAGGTCGTTTAAGGCCTCGATACGGACCGTACCGCTCCCGGTTTCGTTCCGGCGGATGGCGCTGCGGTACTTTTCCTCAAAGGATGCGGCAAAGGCCGATTGATCTATTTCCCGTTCAATCTGCAGCGCCAATACTCCTGCTTCTTCATTCAAGGGGTAAACCAGTTTAACCTTTTCAACATTTTTCTGTGCTGTCGTAAGCCAGCGTTTTCCTTCTACCTCGGAAGAAGTCATAAAACGCCGGCCTTCTTCATAGTTCTTCCGGGCTTCGCTTAGAAGCTGGCTCATTTCTGTATAGAGGGGAGCGGTGGCCGGAATGGAACGGCTGGAACGGGCGCCGGCTTCTATCATGGCCGCCCAGGTTACCAGTTCCGAATGGGGATTGGGCTGGGTTAGTTTCCAAATATTTTGGGCCTGGGTAATAAGCCCTTCCGCCCGGTCAAATTCGCTGCCATAGTAGGCATCCCGGATCTGATTAAGGAGCGCCGCTACCCGTATCAATACATCTTCGTTAAGGCGGGAGGTGATCCGTTCATCCAACAGCCTGACCTGTGCATTCTTGTTCCAGGTTTCTTCGTCGTCTTCCCGTTCTGTTGACTGGAAATAGGCATCTGCTGCCTGGCCCACCCGGTTCCGGGCAACGGTAAAGTCGTCCCGGGCCAGCGCCGCTTCGGCTTCTGCATAATACCGATCCCCGTCCTGACGGAGCCTTTGGGCATCCTGCGCCAGGGAAGCGGCGCTGGCTGCCAATCCCTGCCGTTGCAGGCTGGCAGCTTCCAGCCGGGATTGCATTGCCTGGGTTTCTGAGCGCAGGGAAGAAACCCGGCTGTTACCGGCAATTTCCGGCGGTTCCTGGGCATACTGGCCCAAAAGCGCTTCCAGGTTCTGCTGATCCGCCGTAAGGGAAGCTTCCAGGCGGCTAAAAATGACCCCCGCCCGGGTAGGATACCTGGCCAGGTAATTTTCCTTCTGGGCGCCCTGGAGCAGCTCCGCCCCCTGGCGGAATTCAGCTTCCCGGGCGGCGACACGGCTTTCCATTTGGGAATTGGCAATGGTATAGCGGTTAACGGCGGAATTGCCTTCCTGCTGGGTTATGCTGCCGATGAGGGTTCTGGCGGCAGCGCTGATTCCGTTGATATATTCCTCTGCCCCCGAAGCGGGATACTGGCTTTCCATATCCTGGAAGCCGGCTGTTTCCTGCTGAATGGTTTCTGACAGGGTCTGGGCTTCTTCCCTAAGCTGGCGGAGGGTAACGGTAAAAGCCTGTTCCATCTGCATAAGTTCACCGGCATCTCCCCCTTCCCGCCAGAGGGCCAGGGTATCCCGGGACTGAACGGCATTAAAGCGGATTCCCAGCTGACTTAGGGTAGTCCAGTAGGGGGATGTGGCGGAAAGAGCCCGGAATTTAAGGTAATTTGCCTCTTCGCCGGCGGCAACAATCTGGTTAAAGAGTATGGGTTTACCCGTTCCCTTGTCGTAACGGTTCCAGCGCAGTTCCAAATCCAGCGGAAATTCCGCATAGGCGCCCATAAGTTCCGCCCGTCTGCCTGCGGCATTGTATTCCCGCCGGGAGGCATCGTTGGCGGCGGCTATGTATACCGACCGGGACTTGGTATCCAGGAGATTCCGGGCCCGGGGTATTTCCCGGTTCCAGGCAACATCAAAGCTGCCCAACATTCCGCTTTTGGTATCCCCCGGATGGCCTTCCAAAAGGCGGACCGCAAAGGCCAGGAAATTCCGGTCTCCTCCCTGGGGGTTGTTCTGCCGCAGGGTTGCCAGTTCTTCCCGAAAGGCCATATCGGTACCGGTATAAATATCCCGCAGACCGGTAAAACGGTCCATTTCCGCCCCCAGGCGGTTATAGGCGGTCCGGTACGCGTTCAGGTTTTGGGGGGAAGCTTCCTGGTTCGAGAGGTTTTCCAAATCATCTACGGCATTCCTTAGGGCAGTGGCGGAATTATTAACGGCATTTACATTGCTTAAGAGGTCGTTAATTCCCTGGCGGACCCGGTTTTCCATGGCCGCCCCAAAACCGGATCTAAAAAATTCATCCTGATAAATGGTAAGTCCCCGGGCGTATACCCGGAGGGCTTCGGCATATTGGCCCTGGTCCACCAGTTCCTGCCCCTGGTTCATGATCCGTTCCAGTTCCCGCTGATTTTCCTTAAAGAGGGCCATTTCCTGGATTCGCTTGATAATGTCCTGGGTTTCGGCGATACGTTCCGGATCCAGATCCCTAAGGCGGTTGGTCATTTCCAGGACCAGCCTGTTATTGGGTTCCGGTTTTTCCATTTCAAGAACCAGGTCGCCAACGATTTTGTTATACTCGTTTCTGGCCTGGGTTATCCTGCGGATCCGCCGCTGGGCCTGGTCAAAATTATCGGGGTTATTCTGCATATAGGGGACAAGCAGGTTCATGGCCTGGGTATAACGTTTTTGGTCAATGAGGGCGTCGGCCTGGGACAAAACATCCTCCTGCCTTTCCTGGCCAAAAAGCGCCGGGACAAGCACAAAGAGCATGAGGATAACTACTGTCCGGCGGAGAGCGTGCCCCGGACTAGACGGCCGGAACCGGTTCCGCCGTTTAGGGCGGGTTTGCCACATCAATCGGTACCTTACTTAACTATCGGTTGACCAACACTATCACTATACTAAATAATATGATAGGAAACAATCGGATTATCCGATATACTATAAAGAGATGAAGAACATACTGTGTGTACCATGTGCTGTTCTCCTCATTTTTGCTGCGGCAGCGCTGGGGGCTCTGGATATTGGTTCCGGGTTCTATGGTACCATTTCGGACTTGTACAAAACGGATGAAAACGCCGGTCTTACCGCTTTCCCCGTACTTAGGGTACCCATGGGAGGCCGGGCCGAGGGAATGGGTACGGCCTTTACCGCCGTGGCGGATGATCTTACCTTTATTGAGTGGAACCCCGCCGGTTCGTCCATGCTTACCAATACTGAACTTGGGTTTTTTCACAATAACTGGATAGCAGATACCAAGGTGGAAGGTCTTGTATTTGCCTCGCGGCTTAACGATCTGGGTTATGCGGCCGCAGCCAAATGGCTCTATACCCCCTTTTCTGAATACAATATGTACGGGGACCGGGTTTCCAAGGGTTACTATTCGGAAGCGGTGGCCACGTTTAATGTGTCCTACAATTTTCTGGCGGGGTACTATTTTTCCGGCGTTTCCCTGGGGGCAAGCCTTAAGGGAGCTTTCCGTTTTATGCCCGATTATACCGATGCCGATGACCGGGGTAATAATCAGGGTCAGCTTATTTCCGGATCCGGCAGGTCCCAATCGGCCATAATGGCTATGGTGGATCTGGGCGCCTTAACCCGGTTTAACCTGTTTAAGTTCTACAATGCCCGTGAAAAAAATGCCTCCGCCGCGCTGGTGATCCGCAACCTGGGACCAGCGGTTAAAGGGGATCCCCTGCCGTCATCAATAACCGCAGCTTTGTCGTACAAACCGATACGGCCCCTGACCCTGGCTTTTGATTTTACCATACCCGTTAATACACAGAAAATTTCCCTTTCAGAAAAACCCTATTGGGCGCTGGGAACCAATATTAACATTACCAAATTTCTTTCCATGCGGGCGGGTCTTTTGGGCCGTTCCGGAGGCTACCGGGTAACTATTGGCAGTGCGGTGGACCTGGGAAAAGTTTCCCTGGATTTGAACTATTCCCTGGATCTGCTTACCCAGATTACCCCCCTTAACCGGGTAAGCCTGGGGGTACGGTTTAACCTTGGGGATCAGGGCCGGCAGGAAAAATCTGACCGGGTGGACAGCCTGTACCTCTCGGGCCTGGACGCTTACAAGGCCGGTAATACCGAAGATGCTAAACAGTACTGGACCGAAGCCCTCCGCCTTAACCCGCGCTTTGATCCTGCCAAAGAGGGCTTATTGCTTCTTACCGAATCATCCAATTTGGAGAGCCAGATTCTTAATCTGCAAAGCCTGGAAAACTGGGAATAGTTTACCGTACAGCTTGTTATTTCTTTTTCCCAAAAACATGGTGGTTGATGCAGGGTAAAAAATTATGCCGCCGTTCCAGGGTGGTAAGCCATTCGGTACTGATATGGTTACTCCCCAAAACTTCATAGATGGTGGTAAAATTCCGCAGGGCCCCTTCCAGTTCTTTTTCCGCATAGGCCCTGTTTATTCTGCCCTGGTACTGGGGGTTAAGAGCCGTTGATAGATCCATGCTTTGTGCCAGGAGCAATTCCCGGCCTGCCTGGTTAAGGGCCCGTTCCTTAAGCCCCGAATCGCCTGCAAAACGATCTGTTAATTCGGCCATACGCTGGATGGACCGGAAGAGGTGGCGGTAGATCCAGTCGTTGGAAGCATCCAAAAGCGGTTCTCCGTAACCGTTTTCCAGGGAAGAAGAAAATCCCGGGGTGGTCCTTTGCGGAGCCCCCGGGGGCAGGGCGGCAAGGTACTCCATGGGGGTACAGAGCTGGATGTTTTTACGGCGGTCTATTTCTTTAAAGAGCGCGCCCAAAAAAGCCGGGCCTTCGTACCAGGAACGGCCCAGAACACCGGCATCAAAGGCCCAAAGGCAAAGAGGAGCGGCGGCCTCGGGCAGATCCCCGGATTCGTTCATAAACATTTGGGCTTCTTCCAGTTTTGCAAAACGCTGATCCAGAAAAAGCGCCGCAGCCTCCGCCGCCGCAGCCTCCGCCGCCTGGGGGTCGTAGGGCTGCTGTTCCTTTTTGCTGCCCCCCGTCCAATACCGGTAACCGGTAGAACAGCGGCAGCTTTTTGGGCGGAGCAGATCTTTTAAGGCCCGGGAAGGAAGTTCAAAACCGGCGTCAAGCCGCCGGCACTGAAATAAGCCGGACCGGGCTGTCTGGAGTTTTTCCAGATCCTGCGGGGCGGTAACGTCATTGGCAAAGACCGTAAGCCCCGAGGGGGTTTTGACCGGAAAAAAAGAACCCCGTTCCGCCGGAGGATCCCCCAGGGCCAGACCGTGGGCGGCGGCGATGGTATAGGCAAAGTTATAGTTATGGAGATAGGTGTCCAGTTCCGGCGTCCAGCCCATGCCGGGGAGCCAAAAGCCCATGGGGACCTTTCCAAAATATTTACGGTGATGGATCATGGCTGTTTCTATTTGGGCCCGGATAACCTCGCCGGAGGAAACATAAAAGGGCAAAAAAGCGTTGGTAGCGGCGGTTAAGAGAAATTCCAGGTGTCCCCGCTGGTAAAGGCCTTCAAAAAAACCTGCCAGGTCCAGGCACAAAATGTCTGTTAGAACCGTTCGCCGCCGGCAATCCTTGTGGTAGTACCATTTTGCCAGGGAAAGTAAATGATGATCATTGGCGTTGCGCTGCTGTTCCCGTTCGCCAAAGGCGATCCGTTTATCCAGCCATAGGAGGTACTTTTCCATAAGAGCGGCATTTTTAAACATGGCAGAGAGGGACGGCGAAAGAACCATGCCAAAACGGAAGGGAATACCCTCTTCTTCCAGGGTAAGACAGAGGTCTGCCAGGGGCAGCCAGGTTTCTGAGAGGGTTTCAAAAAAATCCTGTTCTTCCCCGGATACTTCGGTATCCAGGGAGCTTACAAAGGGATGGTGCCCCACAATGATGAGGGAAAAACAGGGTTTATTCATGAAAACGCCGTGAAACCCTGTCTTGATTGCGGAGCACGTCAAAATTCGCTGCGCCGGAGAGCCGGATAAGGGGACGGGTTAAGAGTTCTTCAAACTCGGGGCTGTTCAAAAACCGGGGAAGCTCGAAGGGGCGGGAAACGATAAGGGAAATGTCGAGGCCCCGCACCCAAAGGGCAACACGGAAGGTTCCGCCGCCGGGAGGAAACCCCAGATACCAGGAATTATCGTCGTTTTTTACCGGCACAGAAAATGATTCGTTTTGTTTACCGTCCTTTATTTCCAGCGCCTTAAGGACATAACCTTCAAAACGGGATGATCCTTCGTACCGTTCCCTGTCCTGGGCTTTGATTTCCCAAAACACATAGGCCCAGCGGGGATCCCGGGGCAGCACTTCCAGATAGGTGATATGGTACTGTTTGGGCAGCGGGGCCGTTTCCAGATCCGGTTTTTCGTCCAGCGCCGGAGAGGTATCTTCTTCTTCTTCAACGGCATCCAGGAGTTCCCGGATAATAAAAAGCCTGTCCAGGTCCGGGGGTATGTCTATCCCCGACTGATCCGCCAGTTTGGCAAGATCCCGGGTAGTTAAGCTGTCCAGGTACGATTTGAATTCCGCTATATCCTCGGCCATACCCGGTTGATCATGGAAAAAATGCCTTTCCCTGTCAAGGCATTTCCCCTTTCACTTCGTTCAAGGGGAAATGCGGAGTTTGCGGAGCAAACTCCATACCTTTTTTCTTTGCTAAGCAAACTCCATACCTTTTTTCTTTGCTGAGCAAACTCCATACGCACTATCAATTAAAGCCGTCCTAAAGGCTAAACTTGACCCATAATTTGACAGAGGGTATTCTGTATCTGACGGGATGACAAGCTCATCATAGAAATGGCTTAGCAAAATAAAAATTATCCACTAAAATAAGGAAATGGCGCAGACATTGAATTATCGGGTGAAAATCGGAGGAGAGGGCGACGAGCGGTATTATAAGCACATCACCTATCTCGGCAACGGGCGGGTTGGTATTGTGCATTCCGCCGGCTATCGCTACAAGCTGACGGTCATCAACATCGGCGACGGCAGCGTCGCTTGGGAGCAAGCAAACTATGAAAAATTTGGCGGCGTGGCGGTTCCGCTTTATGACGAACACACTGTTTATATGCCGATTAAAGAAAGCTCGCAAAAGCTGTCGGCAAATGACCGCGAAACCGGCAAGCCGCTCTGGGCGCGTTCCGTCGGCAACGGCACCTGGGCATTTATGACGCCGCCGGCGCAGACCGCGGCGCATGTGGCGGTCTGCAATACCCACTCGGACAAGCTCTCTATCATCGACAAAAAGAGCGGAAAGGTCGTGTGCAACGCAAAGCTTGCGCACGAGGTGCATGATTACTGGCCGCAGCTGCGCGTGTGGCGTGACAAGCTCATTGCAATCGCGGCGGATTCAAAAAACGATCAATGGACGATTGACCTGTATGACCCTGCGGCGGAGGGCGTTTTTGTAAAAACTATTTTGCGATTTCCGGAAAAAGGCGAGGATGGCAAAATTCTTTTGCATATCATTGAGGAGGATTCGCTGTATTTCTTTACGGAAGAAGGTTGGTTTTATAAACTTGACCTGACTTCCGGCGATATAAAGGAAAAGCATCAACTGCCCGACCTGTCCGAAAGCGAATACAGATATTTATATTTCACACGATACATTCACCGATACAATAATTTGCTCTGCGCGACCGGTAGTTTTTATGTGAGCGGCGGGAAAAGCACCTATTTTGCGTTCAGATACGATATGAACAGCGGCGCATTTTCCTCAATACCGTTTGAAGAGCCGAAGACCGGCTGGATGCAATTTTACGAGGGCAAGGTTTACCGCCTTTCGGAAAGCGGGCTTTTGCGGTTTGACATATCGGGCGACGGAGCGACAACGGAAATACCATTGGACAAGTGGGACAAAAAAATCTCCAGTAATACATTTGCAAACAGCGGCGAAAGCGGTGAACACTGGCTGGTTGTCGCGGGTAAAATTTTGGCAATACGAGAAAAAGAGGGCGAGCTGCTTTGCTGGGATATTTAAATTACAGGAAATTGTAAAATGGAAAACGAATTTGATTATTACATGGTGGAAAGTGATAATTCTTTTACTTCACCTTTATTAGGTTTTGATTATGATGTTGATCCTGATGGAGAAGACTTCATAATTGATATGGAAAAAGCGGAAGACGACAAAATCTCGTATTTGTGTTATGCAACTCCTGTACCACGAAAACCTGTTATGGTGGATTATCATGATTTAGATGGCAGGGAAGTTTTTTCCAAAAAAGTTTATGATGTTTTGAAAACAAAAGACATTAAAGGCTTGCAATGGGTTCCTGCCGTAATTGAGGGTAAAAAGGGAGAAGTATATACCGATTATTGGATTGCAAATGTCTATCAGGAATATGCTTTTTTAGATCCGGAAAAATCGGAAAGAGAAGGAGAAATTGATGAAGATGGGCGTTGGGATATGATAGACTCGATGGTCTTAGACAGGGATTTGATGTCAAAAACACCACTAAAAGAAAGGTTGGTTTTTGTTTCCAGAGAAAACTCGGCTTATGTATTATATCACAAATCAATTGTCGATTTAATAATGTCCGTCAATCCGCAGGGAATTGTATTTGTTCCCATAGAAAAATGGTATAATGGCATTAGTTATAAATTGTAATTTTACAAAAACATCTTTTATAAACTCGTTTTTACAGGCACTAACATTTGCTGTTTCCAATCTGTTTCATATTCATGGTTTTTGTCTCTGACGGTTTGCAGACGTTCACTTTCTCCCGACGTGGTTTTGTATTTTTCTATTATGACCTCAAATGTTTTACAATCCACGTGCGGCTGCCGTTTGGTGCCGTAATAAACATATTTATCGTCTTTGCCTATTCCATGAAATATTATCTCGAAAGTTTTTGGGTCGGCGCCTTCTATCGCTGCAAGATTATATCTTTCAATTTCATAGACATGGTTTTTATCGCGTATAACGCCTTCTGCTGTAATCTCAAATGTGGCGTAATCCACGTGCGGCTGTTTGGTATCCCGATAAAAAATATGCTTTTTATCTTTGCCGAAAGAATAATCAATCGGCTTAAACGTTTTGGCGTTTGCACCACTTACAGGGTTGTATATCAACGAAAAAACGTTATCGGCTTGCCTGTAATGTATTGTTCCCAATTTTTTGAAATAATTGGTTTCTTTGCCGTCATCGGTTTTCAAATAAGTGCTTTTGCTTACGGCAAACACCACCACAAAGGCAATATACGCCAGAATGACAAATGAAATTATGCCAAAAATTATTGCTATTTTACTCATGTTTGTATTCTTTTGTTTGTTGGACATCTTTGTTTATCATTCCTTTAGAACTCCACCTCATAAACCCGCGCAATTACCTTAGGTTCCTCTTCATAAATCAACCTTATGGTAAAATACTTGTGTTCATCTAAATAAAAGTCACTCGATTGGTCTCCTATGGGAACTTCGTAAATTGTTTTATCCTTTATATTCAGCAGAAAGCCTGGTATCAAGCCGCCATCCCCCTGCGAAATATACAACGATACATAAATAATATCGCCCACAACACTGAAACAGTGGATTTGCGGCATATTGGTCAGCAGGTCTTTGACATTCCCGTTATGCAAACATTTCAGACTGTAATTGTTGCTGTCTGTATGTTGAGAAAAGAAAAGCCTGCTGCCCTCAATCATAAACGCTGTTACATTCTCCAAAACTACTTTTTCGGTGTGGGTGGTCAAATTCTCACATATCACACATTCCGCATTGTCCATAAAGTAAAGATTATCGTCTTGAAAATGAGGCAAGTTTGCCTCTTTTTTGAAAACAGAAAGCGTATTGTCCTGCAATTGGCAGCGAAGTATGAGGCTGAGAGGCTTGATATATGTATGATTGAAAGGGTCGTTATCCTTCATTTCTATCGAAAAATAGAGCGAATTTTGATAAAAAACGCCTGATTTCTCTTTTTTGTATCCGCCTTGAAGAGAATAACTCAGGAAAACGGCTTTTTCCGCAGTGTCAACCGGAAGCGGCAAATATGAAAAGGTGTTGGACGCAAAGTTGTAAATACAGAAAGCGCATTCGCAGTTTAATGATTCTACCGTGAAATTGGCAAAGAAGTAAATAAAATCATCGTTGGCGGCTATGTACCGGAATGTTCCGGGCATCCGGATTCTTGCGTTCAGATTGATTTCTTTTTCTTCTTCTGTTTTATAGTTATGCCAATAACAGTTGGTCAATTCAGTTGTGTCATTTTTGGACGAATATTTGTATTTCGTTTTCAGCACGCAATCGTTAAACGCAGGCATTGGTATTATATGCGGATAAGCTCTTTTGGGCTTTAGTATGTCATACGATTTTATTTCAGACTGAATAAATGTCCAGTTCTTTTTCAGTTTTTCAAAGGTTTCGTCCTGCAATTTTTCAATGCTGCGCATGTATTCCTGCTCTATCGCTTCATACGAAAAATCGAGGTCGTCTGTATCAAAATCGAAGAAACGAATGGAATTTGGCAATATGGCATCAATTTCCCTTGCCAAATCATAGTATGTTCTGGCGTCTTTGGGGATTCTCTCGCTGCAGATTTGGTTCATCAGTTGCAATTCGGCGTCGTCTATGTTTATCGGATCGTCACAGTCGGCATCGTCTTTTCCGGCAGTCATCAAGATTTCAAATTCGGGCATAAGTCCTGCTTCAAATTCGCTCTTATCAACCAGTTCGATAAGTTTGTCCGGATTTTTCAAGGTCTCGAAATAAACTTTTTCTCCGCACGATACCAGCCAAAGGGCAAAATAGAGGATCGAATCGTCGGTAACGCTTCCTTCTATGACTTTTCCCAGAAGCATCAACCTTGGATTTTCTTCTGCACGAGCCGCATAAAAACTCACATAGGCATTGAAAAGCAAGCGGTCGTCAACGCTTAAATCTGCCAGTTTTTTGTCGGCAATATTCCTGTACCGTTTTTTATTGCCATTCGATTGGTTACGGCATTCTTCTATTAGTTGCCAAAATTGTTTGTTGTTCATCTAATTTAAAATTAACTAATGCCGTTGTACCATTTTTCTATTGGAACAAATACAATTCCCTGTGGATTGACGGACATAATTAAATCGACAATGGATTTGTGATACAGCACATAAGAGATACATTCCCTTGTTACAAAAATCAATCTGTCTTCCAATGGCGTTTTAGACATTAAATCCTTATCCAAGACCATCGAGTCTATCATATCCCAACGCCCATCTTCATTAATTTCTCCTTCTCTTTCCGATTTTTCCGGATCTAAAAAAGCATATTCCTGATACACATTGGCAATCCAATAGTCGGTGTAGATATTTTCTCCCATAATGTTTTTCCCGCCCTGTCTTTTGCGACTTGTAATCACAACAGGAACTAATTGCAACCCGTTGATTTCTTTCGTTTTCAATACATCATAGACTTTTTTGGAAAATACTTGTCGTCCTCTCATGTCTAAGAAATCCACCATTGCGGGTTTAGGCGGAATAGGAGTTCCAAATGTTAAATGAGTGATTGTATCATCTGATACTTTTATTCCTTTGCGTAAATATCTAATACCGCCACTGTCAACATCATTGTTAACATTTAATAAGGGAGAGGTAAAAGAGCCGTCGCTCTCAATCAGATAATACTCAAATTCATTAGCCATTTTAGACCCTTTTCTATTGTTTTATCCATTTTATCACATATTTCTTAATTTGTTAAGTCTTTTTTCAACAGAGGAAATTACTATTTTGCGGGAATACCCAGCCGGGTGAGCGCTGCGGTAAAATAATCCGGCAGGGGGGCGGTAATTTCCAGGCCGCCTTTGACCAACGAAGAAGGCAGATAGAGCGAGGCGGCATGGAGAAAAAGCTGCTTAAAGCCCAGGGTTTTTCGCAGTATTTTGTTAAGGGCAAAATCGCCGTATTTGTCGTCTCCCAGAATGGGGTGTCCCAAGCGGGCCAGGTGGCGGCGGATCTGGTGCATACGGCCGGTGGCGGGTTTTAGTTCCAGTAAGGAAACCATCCTGCGGGGCTTTCCCGGTTCCGCCCCGGTATCCGGCAAGGGAGCGGATCCAAGGCGGGTATAGGCGGTTTCGGCGGCCAGTTCTTTTCCCTTAACAGGCAGGGTTTCGGTAATTACCCCCTCTAAAGCGGGAAAACCGGCACAGAGGGCCAGATAGGATTTTTTTAGGCCCTTTTGACCTGTACCGGTTTGGGCAAAAAGGGCCGCACAGGCGGCGGCGCTTTTTTTGTTTTTGGCGGTAACGATAACACCGGAAGTATCCTTGTCCAGCCGGTGTACCAGAAGAGGCCGGGGTCTATACATTTGGGCCAGAAGAGAATCCAGCGAAAGGCCTACCCTGGTTCCTCCCTGAACAGAAAGCCCCGCCGGTTTATCAAGGACCAGCAATGTTTCATTCTCAAATAAAACCGGGATTTCCTTCATGTTTTAATTTTCCAGCAGGGTTATCTCCACCCGGCGATTCCGCCGCATTCCTTCTGCGCTGCGGTTATCTGCCACGGGCCGTTCTGCCCCATAACCGCGGACCACCACATGGGAAGTTTCCCGCACACCCCGGGAGACAAGGTAGTTTGCCACCGAAGCGGCCCGGTCCTGGGAAAGTTTCATACGCCCTGCGGCGGTACCGGCCATGGCGGTGTGGCCGCCCACCAGGATATCCCGCTCTGCAAACTGTTTAAGGATATCGCCTATTTTATCAAGTTTGGTTTTTTCGCTTTCCAGCAGTATGGCTGAATCGGGCTGGAACTGAATATTCTCCAGGCTTATGATGATTCCTTCGTCAACAATTCGTACCGATGCATCGTTTATTCCCAGCCGGGCGATTTCGTCGCTAATGCTTTGGGCGGTTTCTTCTTTTTTCATTATTTCCGATTCAAGCAGTACCGCTTCTGCCCGGCCCCGGTATTCTACGGTCATGCCGTTGGAAAGTTCAAAGATCATCCTAAAACTTTCATCGTATGCCGCCGCCTGGCCTACTTCCGTATCCCAGTATACGATTTGATCCGAAGCGCCCATGATACGCCGGGGCCAGATCCTGCCGCTTACTGCCTCGGGTTCATAAAAGATCCGGTAGGATACGGAAAAAACCGGATAACTTTTTCCCTTCCATTGCCGCTGTCCCAAAAAGGTATAATGGGCCTCAAAGGGAATACGGTAGGGCTGATCGATCCCAAAGGTATTCCTAAAGTCGTGCATTTCGTAACCCATGGCGGTCCAGGTTTCGCCTTCCGCTACTTCTTTGCCGGGGAACACCGGCACATTGCGGACCACCGGCATATAGTACTTGGCATCGATGGTAAGGTAACCAAGCTCGTCCCGCCCAAAGGTGGAAGTGTATTCTTCGCTCCACTGGAAGCTTTCGCCGCCTTCGATAATTTGTTCGGAAGTGGTAAAGGTGGCATTGTGCTGGGCCACGGCCCCATCGGCATCGCTTATTTCTACCGACACCCGGTTAAGTATCCGGGCCCGGTGGCTGAAAGACCGGTTGATGTATACATCTTCGTTTACCACCGAGAGAATGCGGTACTTGTTTCCCGCTGCGTGTTTATAGACAAACGTTTCTGCCCAGGAGGAGGCGGAGATTGACAGGGCCAGGACAAAGATTAAAACAATACGGCTAGCGATAAGACTTTTCATGAGACCTCCGGAATTCAGCATTCTCTTATAGTATCGGCATCAAGGCTCAAGATCGACGGTTGACATGATAACTATATAGAGTCATAGTAGTTTTGTTGGGTAGGTTTTTATGCGGTTTTTTGTTTTTTTATTGTAGTTTCGAGGGCCCATAGCTCAGTTGGTTAGAGCTGCGGACTCATAATCCGTAGGTCCCTGGTTCAAGTCCAGGTGGGCCCAAAAAGATAAACCCTTATGTTAGAGCTGTTCCAAAACCGGCGAATTTTTGCCTTGACAGGGTTCCTATGTTTCTGTATAAAGAAACATAGAGGAACCGGAACATGAAACGTTTACTTATGGGAAACGAGGCAATCGCATTGGGCGCCCTCAGGGCCGGGGTAGATTTTGCGTCCGGTTATCCGGGGACTCCGTCTTCGGAAATCCTTGAAACCCTGGTAAAGGAAAAATCCGCTTCGGTGTATGCCGAATGGTCGGTGAACGAAAAATCCGCCCTGGAA